>PNOG01000009.1 GCA_013824685.1 Coprothermobacter sp.
CCCAATGGGACTTGACAGCGGCGCGTGCCTGACGACAATACTGACCGACTGGTCAATGACCACGTGATCGACAGACGGCACGACAGACAGAAAGCGAGGAGATGTCACATGGTGATCGAACTGAACAAGGCAGGGCGCATGTACCATATGGGGCAGGGTGAGTTCTGGGCACTGAAGGACGTCACACTGAGTATTCCAGAGGGTCAGCTGGTGACCATCCTGGGCCCGTCCGGATCTGGCAAGTCGACGCTGCTGAACATCATGGGCGGTATCGACCGTGCCGATGCCGGCACCGTCCGCGTCGCCGGGGTCGACCTCTCTCACGCATCGGATCACGAGCTCACTCAGTTCCGACGCGACACGGTGGGATTTGTGTTCCAGTTCTTCAACCTCATTCCCAACCTGACGGTCCGCGAAAACGTCGAAGTGACAGCCGACATCGCGAAGAAGGCCCTGCCCATCAATGAGGTTCTCCATGCAGTTACGCTGTCGTCCATGGCGGACCGTTTCCCTTCGGAGCTGTCAGGTGGCGAACAGCAGCGTGTGTCGCTTGCCAGAGCGGTCATCAAGAACCCTGCCCTGCTGCTTGCCGACGAGCCGACCGGTTCGCTCGACTTCGTCACGTCGCGGGACATCCTCCGGCTTCTGGTCCAGATCAACGAGACCTACCACACGACCATCGTGTTGGTCACACATAATGCCGCCATCGCGGACATGACGGACCGCCTCATCCGGCTTCGCAGTGGCGAGATCGAGGAGGACCGCATGGTCGGTCGCCTCATCAAGGCAGAGGAAGTGACGTGGTGAAGGTTCTTGCCAGGCGTCTTCCTCGCACGATCCGGTCCAACCAGTGGCTCGTCTATGGCAGCGTCACCCTCGTCATGCTCGCTAGCATGCTGTATGCCTCCCTCAACGCCCTGCTCGTGGACATAGGTGAGAGCAGGACGCGGTTTGAAAACCAGTCCCGGGTCGAGTCCGCTACTTTCCTGCCTCAAGGATCGTTCGCAGATCTGTCTGCTTTCGAACGCGACCATGGGTTTGTCATTGAGCACCGCCGCGAAGCCGACACAGTGCTCGGCGGCGGTCTGACGCTCCGAGTATTCGAAGAGACGACGCGCGTGAACATCCCGGTCGTCACTGAGGGTCGCGATCTCCAGGCAGACAACGAGATGCTGCTTGGGCAGACGGTCGCCCTGGCCCTCAAGGTCCCCCTGGGAACCACGCTCACACTGTTTGGACGTTCGTTTACGGTCGTAGGATTTGCAGCGGTCCCAGACTACATGTATCCTATCCGCACCACCGACGACGCCGGTATCATGCTTGACCCCAAGGCGTTTGGCATTGCCGTCGTCACTCCTGCTGCGATGGATGGTGCGGCGCCTGACGCGCTGGTAACCTGGCACGTCAGGACAGTCGACGGGACGACTGTCTCCGCCCGAAAGGCATTGGCCGAGACAGTCGGGCTGACGTATTGGCAGGACATCGCAGCCAACCCTCGCTACACCCTGGCCACAGCGAAACTCGAGGGAGCGGCCTCAGTCTCCACCACCATGCCCTTGGTCATCCTCCTTCTGACGTCGCTGCTGCTCGCCGCCGCACAAGGCCGAATGGTGCGCATGCAGCGTCCCCAGCTGGGGACTCTCAAGGCCCTGGGCTACTCGACGCAAGAACTCGTGCTGCACGAATTGGGCCTCCCGGCACTCATCGCGCTCTCGGGGTCGACACTGGGGGTCCTGACTTCAATTGTCACGATGCGTCCCATGCTCAACTACATGGCCAACTACTTCAGTATTCCATCCTATGTGACGACAGTCCCATGGAGCGCTGCGCTCGTCGCTGTCGCCGCTCCCGTGTTCTTCATGGTCCCAGCCGTTGCTCTGGTCGCTGCCCGTCTTCTGCGTCAGACGCCGATCAAGCTCATGCAGACGACGGCCATCAGTAGTCGAATCGGCCGGTTCGAGAGATCCCTCCACCTTACTCGGGGGTCCTTCCAGAACCGGTTTGCGTTGAGGGCAGCCGTGCGAGGTCTGACTCGACTGACGCTGCTGATGCTCGGCGCCATGCTTGCAGGCTACTTCCTCCTGTTCGGAGGGGCTATGCGCGATTCGATGGACACCCTGGTGCGTGGTGCCTTTCAGGATCTCCGATACAACTACACCTATATGCTGACGGCACCACAGCTCGAGAACCCATGGGGCGGAGAGGCACTGACGATTGCGCCGTTCACGACGACGGACGAACAGCTGACCTTCCAGGTCATGGGGCTTCCGCGGGCGTCCACACTCTTCGTCCCTCGCGACAGCGCAGGCCAGGCGATCCCTGTCGACCGGGTTATCATCACACGCGCTCTTGCGCACAAACTCAACCTGCGGCTCGGCGACACGTGGACGATGCAGCAGTCAGCCACCGGGCAAGAGCTCACACTGACAGTGGGCGCGATGGCCGAACTGTACACGACCGCAGCCGTCATCATGCCCCAGCAGCAGTTGAACACCATCCTCGGTACGCCACCCGATAGTTTCAACGCCCTGCTCAGTACGACCAGCCTGCAGATACCTGCCCAGAAGGTATTGATGATGCTGTCCATGGCACAGAGCCGTGCTGCCTTCGACTCTGTCATCGAACCACTCTGGATGGTCCTGGGAGTCGTGGCAATCGCGGCAGTGTTCATCGCGCTCATGGCTCTGTCGATCGTCACGACGCTGACCGTCGAGGAAGAGCGCGTTACCATCTCGCTGCTCAAGGTCATGGGTTACCGGGCAGAGGAACTGAACCGGATGGTTCTTGGATCGGGTATCGTCGCCGTGGCAGCAGGGTTCGCACTCAGCATACCGCTGCTCCTGACTTCTCTTGGGAGGCTCCTGACCTCGACGACCAGCGGTATCAGCTTCAGCCTGCCCATACGGCTCTCACCACTGTCGATCCTGTTCTGCGCCGTCATCATGCTGGCGACGTACCTGGTCTCGCTGAGAGCCGCGCGCCGCAAGGTGCTGGGTGTGCAGATGGCGGTTAGCCTCAAGGCTGCGCGAGAGTAATGCAGGCATCGCCGCACGGCTTCACGCCCGACTGCAGGCGAACCGCCCTGGTCACCGCGGCGATCGGCGAATTTGCCGCCACCGGCTACCTGGCTGCCTCGACGAACCGCATCGTCGAAGCAGCCGGTGTCAGCAAGGGACTGCTGTTTCACTACTTCGGCGACAAGAAGGGTCTGTACGTGGAGGCTGTTCAGACGTGCATCACCGAACTCATGCGCCGCTTCGACGAGCGCCTGGGACCGACCAGTCCCGACCTCTTCGAGCGCCTCCGGCAATACGCGCTGGCTAAATGGTCCCTGATCGAGGAGGAGCCGTCAACATTCGCATTCCTTCAGGAGGCCATGACCGACCCCCCTGCCGAGCTCCGGGCAGACCTGCTCGCCTCCACGGCCGAAATCACGGCCTCGACATACCAGCGGCTCTTCCAGGGAATCGACACCAGTACCTTCAGACCAGGCGTGACCGTCCAACAGGCGATGCACCTGCTCTCCTGGACGTTCGACGGACTGGGAAAGCAGTACACAATGCTCCTCCGACAACAGCCGCTTGACCTCGCAAGCGTGCGGAGCATCATGTTTGGGGAGGTCGACACCTACGTTGCCCTGCTACGCCATGGCATCGAGAACGATATGGGGTCCGATATGGGGTCAGCTGGTAAATAGGCCAGCGTGGTAAGTTCGCCGGACACGATTGTCCAAGTATCGACACGGCAACAACAAGGACAAGGCTGGATTCCCGCATGCGCGGAGAAGCACCCCTCGCCTTGGACAAAAGGGCTCGGGGGAATGACGGATGAAATTGCGGCGGATACAATGCTGCCTTCACGATTGGCGATGACGCCGCCTGTCGAGCGGGCATTCATCCCGATCGCTGTTATACGCCGCCGCCATCTTGACGCCGCCGGGCTTTGGCCTTAGCATTGTCATGTTCCTGACAGGTCGCCTGCCAGTCACTGCACAACCGCAGCTGGACGCAGGGCTTGCCAGAGTCAATCCTTATCAAGGTCGGGAACCCACCACACCATTTGCATGGAGGTTTCTGTCATGACAAGTGCACCGAATACAGAACAACCACAGGGTCTGACGACCGCAGAGGCACAACAGCGCCTGCGGGACGAAGGGCTCAACGAGCTGCCCAGTGCAAGCAGACACGGATGGGTTCACATCCTGCTCGAGGTCGTCAAGGAACCGATGCTCCTCCTGCTCCTCGCGTGCGGGTCCCTGTACCTGTTGGTGGGCGACCGTGAAGAAGCCCTGATGCTCCTGGGTTTCGTTGTTGTTGTCATCGGCATCACCTACTACCAGGAGAAGAGGACCGAGAACGCACTGGACGCCCTACGCGACTTGTCCAGTCCGCGTGCCCTCGTCAGACGTGACGGTGAGTGGGTCCGCATCGCCGGCCGCGACGTCGCCCGCGGCGACGTCATGATGCTGTCGGAGGGGGACCGCGTCCCTGCGGACGCCGTCCTTCTCTCCTGCACCAACCTGCACGCGGACGAATCACTGCTCACCGGCGAGTCCGTCCCCGTTCGCAAGGCAGAGTGGGATGGCAAGGCCGAAATGGGGCGTCCGGGAGGCGACGACCTTCCGACCGTCTACTCCGGCACCCTCATCGTCTCCGGACAGGGTGTTGCCGAGGTGCAGGGGACCGGACTCCGGACTGAGATTGGGAAGATCGGCAAAGCGCTCCAGACCCTGGACACCGAGAAGCCGCCCCTGCAGAAGGAAATCACGCGCCTGGTCCGTAACATGGCCCTGGTCGGCGTCGGCATGTGTGTCATCGTCACCGTCGTCTTCAGCCTCACCAATGGCAACAATCTCCTCGCCTGGCAGCGAGGGTTCCTGTCCGGTCTGGCCATGGCCATGGGCGTCCTGCCGGAGGAGTTTCCCGTCGTCCTGACCATCTTCATGGCCATGGGCGCCTGGCGCATGTCTCAGAACCAGGTCCTGACACGGCGCATGCCGGCCATCGAGACCCTGGGATCGGCGACGGTGCTGTGCGTCGACAAGACGGGGACACTGACGATGAACAAGATGACTGTCCGCAAGCTGGCGGCGGGCGGCGAGTACTTCCACATCCCCGCGGCAGGACTGCCCGGAGTCCTTCCCGAACCGTTCCACGAGCTGGTCGAGTACTCGGTCCTGGCCTGTGAAGCCGACCCCTTTGACCCCATGGAACGCGCCATCCTGGACATGGGCCAGGGCGCCCTCAAGGGGACTGAGCACCTGCACGAAGACTGGCAATTCCAGCGCGAGTATCCGCTCTCGCGCCAGCTGCTGGCCCTGTCGCACGCATGGCAGATGCACTCCGGCGACGGCAGTGTAGCCGCCAAAGGTGCGCCTGAGGCGATTCTCGACCTGTGCCACATGCCAGAGGCGCAACAGCAACTGGCCATGAAGCAGGTCCTGGACATGGCAAACGACGGTCTGCGGGTCCTGGGAGTTGCCCGCGCCTCCTGCGACAGCGCGGACCTTCCGGACAACCAGCACGACTTCGACTTCGCATTCATCGGCCTCATCGGTCTCGCCGACCCCATCCGCGCGACCGTGCCCGCCGCCGTCGCCCAGTGCCACCGCGCAGGCGTGCGCGTCGTCATGATCACGGGCGACTATCCTGGCACGGCACAATCCATCGCGAGAGAGATCGGCCTGCAGCACCCTGACCGCATCGTTACCGGGTCAGAGCTTGAGGCAATGTCCGAAGAGGAGGTCAGCAAGAAGATCCGCGACATCAGCGTGTTCGCTCGTATGGTCCCTGAACAGAAACTCCGCCTAGTCCGGGCCCTGAAGGCAAACGGCGAGATCGTCGCCATGACCGGCGACGGCGTCAACGACGCGCCTGCCCTCAAGAACGCCCATATCGGCATCGCCATGGGCGAACGGGGGACCGACGTCGCCCGCGAGTCCGCTGCCATCGTCCTGCTCAAGGATGACTTCAACAGCATCGTCGCAGCAGTGCGCATGGGTCGCCGCATCTTCGACAACATCCGCAAGGCCATGGGCTACATTCTCGCTGTCCACGTCCCGATCGCGGGCCTGTGCCTGATTCCTGTGCTGTTGCGCTGGCCGCTCATCCTGCATCCGGTGCACATCGTGTTCCTGGAACTCATCATCGACCCTACATGTTCCATTATTTTCGAAGGCGAACCGGAGGAGGCCGACATCATGGACCGGCCACCGCGTGACCCTTCGAAGCCGACGTTCAGCAGCAAACTGGTTCTCACGAGCATTCTGCAGGGACTCGGCATCCTGATCGCCGTCCTGATCGTTTTCGGCCTGGGCTTCTACGAGCGCGGCCTGAGCGAGAACGACGCGCGCGGATTGGCATTCACGACCTTGATCTTCGCCAACGTAGCGCTCATCCTGACCAACAGGTCCTGGACACGCAGCATCATCCATTCCCTGCGCACGCCCAACAAGTCGCTGTGGTGGGTCATCGCCGGAGCACTCGGCCTGCTGGCCGTCGCCCTGTATACCCCGTTTGCCTCGCGCCTCTTCAAGATGGCGGCGCAGCACCCGGTCGACATCCTCATCTCAGCAGCGGTCGGCATCAGTACCATCCTCTGGTTCGAACTCTTCAAGGCGCTGAGGCCGAAAGCTCTGGCATAGCGGCATCCAAGACGACCGACGCACTGACGGGCAGGAGTTGACACTCCTGCCCGTTACCTATTATGACCGACTCCTCGTACGAAACCTCCGGCCTCTGCGTACTACAGGTGATACATGAGACAGCCATGTCGGTATCCAGGAGCCCGAGCTATGCAACTGCGCCACGAACTCAAGCACTTCGTCAACATTGCCGACTACCAAGGCATCCGCAGCCGTCTTCGGTACATCCTCCAACATGACGAGCATGCAGGACCCGACGGTCGGTACACGATCCGCAGCCTCTACTTCGACAACGCGGACGACAGGGCCCTACTCGAGAAGATCAATGGGCTGAACCGCCGCACCAAGTTCCGCATCCGCTTCTACAACAGCGACCCGTCGTTCATACGCCTCGAGAAGAAGACTCGCATCGACGGGCTGAGCTCCAAGGAGAGCGCTCCTATCACGAGGGACCAATGCAGGGCTCTTCTGGCCGGTGACACCAGCTTCCTCCGGTCATCGGTCCAGCCCCTGTTTGTCGAGCTGTACGCCAGGATCGCCGGGGACCTGCTCCGCCCGAAGACCATCGTCGACTACGTTCGTGAGGCGTATATCTATGGACCCGGCAACGTGCGGGTAACGTTTGATACATCGATGCGCACCGGGCTTGCCTCGACGGACGTGTTCAGCTCCGACGTGCCGACCGTGGAAGCACTCAACGGGAGCTACGTCATCATGGAGGTCAAATACGACGCATTCCTCCCCGACATCGTAGCCGACGCAGTGCAGACTGACGCGCGCGGAGCATGCGCAATCTCAAAGTACGCACTGTGCAGGCTGTACGGCCTGTAGCGAACCACATCCGACACCCAGGGAGAGTAGCATCATGAGCACAACGACATTCACATTCGCAGACATCTTCAAGTCAGGATTCCTCGACAAGCTGGCCTCCGTTTCCGTGCTGGACATGGCCATTGCCATGGCCCTCGCATTTGCGCTGGGGCTGTTCATCCTGCTGGTCTACCGCAAGACATTCAAGGGCGTCATGTACTCCGAGACCTTTGGCATATCTCTGATGGCGCTCACGCTCATCACGACGCTCATCATCCTGGCGGTCACGTCAAACATCATCCTGTCGCTGGGCATGGTCGGTGCACTGTCCATCGTGCGGTTCCGCAGTGCCATCAAGGAGCCGCTCGACATCGCCTTCCTGTTCTGGGCGATCAGCGCCGGCATTGTGACCGGCGCAGGGTTGTTGCCTCTGGCCGTCATCGGGTCATTGTTCATCGGCATTGTCCTTGTCATCTTCGCCAATCGCAAGACGGGCGATACGCCATACATCGTCGTTCTCTCCTGTGCCGATGAAACCAGCGAGCAGGAAGGTATCGAGCTCATCCGCCAGCATGTCAAGAAGTATGCCATCAAGTCAAAGACCGTCTCACCGCATGCTGGGATCGAGCTCACCGTCGAAGTCCGCCTCAAGGATGCTGCAACGTCGTTCGTCAACGGACTCTCACAGGTGGCAGGCGTGGGCAACGTCGCCCTGGTCAGCTACAACGGCGAGTACGTAGGGTGATGCGCCAGACAGCGCCTGAGGCATAGCCCATGCACCGCGTCCAACGTAAAGCTTCAGCCGTCATCCTTGTTGCCCTCCTCGTGACAGCCCTTCTTGTGCCGCTCAGTTCGCTGGATGCGGCGGCGATCTGGATGGACTCGACACCTGCGACAGCATACATGACCAACGTCTTCAACGACACGAGGGTTGCGACCGTCAGCATCGACATGAGCGCCAGTGACTGGCAGTGGCTGCTCGACAACGCGACCCAGGAGGAGTTCCGCAGCTGTGACATCACCATCGGCGGCACGACGTACTACAGCGTCGGCATCCGCCCCAAGGGCAACTCGAGCCTTGCCCGGGTCGCCAGCAGCACGTCTGACCGGTTTAGCTTCAAGATCAAGTTCGACGAGTACATTCCGGGCCAGACATGCTACGGTCTGCGGGCTCTGGTGCTCAACAACGTCATGGATGACGCCACGTACATGAAGGAGTACCTCTCGTACAAGCTGTTCAGAGATATGGGCATCGCGACGCCCGCCTTCTCCTACGCCTCCATCACGGTCAATGGCAAACCCTGGGGGCTGTACCTCATGGTCGAGGTCATCGACTCGAGCTTCGCCCAGCGCAACTACGGGACGACTTCTGGCAACTTGTACAAGCCCGAGAGTGTCGACGTCGGCGCACGAGGCAAGTTTGTGGCCAACCAGGCGGATGATCAGCCTGCAGTCCAGGACGGAGCACGCGCCCAGGGTGGCGGCATGCGTGGTTCCGGAGGGACTAGTCTGGTCTATACGAGCGATGCGGCCTCCGACTACAGCGTCCTGCGCGACAGCGCTGTGCTGTCCACGACCGACGACCAGGACTTCCAGAATCTCATCACCATGATGAAGGCGCTGAAGAACGGCACCGGCATCGAGGAGACACTCGACGTGGATGAGGTCCTGCGGTATTTCGCCGTGAACACTTTCCTCGTCAACCTCGACAGCTATGCCAGCAGCCTCAAGCACAACTACTACCTGTATGAGCAGGACGGTGTCTTCCAGATCCTGCCCTGGGACCTCAACCTGTCCTTCGCAGGTTTCCAGGCAGGGAGTGCAGCCGGCGCCATCAACTTTCCCATCGACACGCCCGTGTCCGACACTATGGACAACAGCCCGCTTATTGCCAGCCTGCTGGCCGTGGACGAGTACAAGGAGCTCTATCACTCGTATCTCCAGCAGCTCGTGGTTCAGCAGATCAGGAGCGGTGCCTTCGAGACCGAGGTGGCCAGGGTCAATGCCCTCATTGCTGGTGCCGTCAAGTCCGACGCCACTGCGTTCGTCACCTACGAGCAGTACCAGGCATCGCTGCCGATGCTGGTCCAGTTTGCACAGGACAGGTCATCCAGCATCATGGCACAGCTGGCGGGTCAGCAACCGAACACGACCACCGGCACCGTCGCCACCACCGTCAACCTGGCTACCCTCGGCAGTCAGGCCGGCGGGGGCAACATGGGAGCCCCCGGACAGGCAGGCGCAGCACCCAACGCCGCCGGTCAACCTGACGGTGCGGCACCTGTCGGCGGTGTCTTCGGTGGCGCGCAGGCAGACCGCACTGTCATGCAGCAAGTCCTGGCCATCATCCGCGCTGCAGATCCCAGTGGGCTGACGGACGAGCAGACCGCTCAACTCACCGCGCTGGGCCTGGACTCCGCCGCCATCGAGCGACTTCAGCAGATGCCAACCGCCGGACAGCGTCCCAACATGCCAGCAGACGCTGCACAGGCGGTTCCGGGGAACGTGGCTCAGAGCACGTCCGGCTCCGTTCTGCCACTCGTCGCGGTCACAGGCGCCGGCCTGCTCCTTCTTGCCGCAGGCATCGCGTTCGTCGCAAGGTTCAGGAACAGACGCTACCTCCTGCCGGCATAGCCCGGCTGCAGCAGTTCACCGTGCGCAAGGCAGCGCCCAGTCCCAGGACCTGTGCAGGTTTCAGAGTTGCATCACGGGTCCGATTGACCACACTAGTAGAAGAGGCTGGGTTCCAGAGTCGGCGTCGCGTCCCGGCCACGGAGGCTACCATGGAAACGACAGCACTTGCAGCACTTGCCAGGCGGGTTCGGTACGACATCCTGCACATGTCGACGGAAGCAGGGTCCGGTCATCCGACGACCTCGCTGTCCGCGACCGACCTCTTGACCGGCCTGTTCTTCGGCGGCACGTTCCGATTCGACCTGGACCACCCGCAGAACCCCTGCAACGACTGCATCATCTTCTCCAAGGGACACGCCTCGCCGCTGTTCTACGCGCTGTATGCGGCTGCCGGCGTCCTGTCGCAGGAGGACCTGCTCACGTATCGCAGGATGGGGTCACCCCTCGAAGGACACCCGACCCCGCGCTTCGCCTATGCGGAAGCGGCGACCGGGTCACTCGGCCAGGGGCTGGGCATCGGCGTCGGCATCGCCATGAACGGCCGATACGTCGACAAGCTGCCGTACAACACGTATGTGCTCATGGGCGACAGCGAAGTCGCTGAAGGCTCGATCTGGGAAGCTGCCGAGCTGGCGTCACAGTACCAGCTGGACAACCTGGTGGGCATCCTGGACGTCAACCGGCTGGGCCAGCGTGGTGAAACCATGCTGGGCTGGGACCTGGATACCTATGAGGCCCGGTTTGCGGCATTCGGCTGGCACACGATCGTCCTCGATGATGGGCACGACATCGACGCGGTCCAGGCGGCCTACGGTGAAATCAACCACGCGTGCGGCCGCCCCACGGTCCTCATTGCTCGGACCATCAAGGGCAAAGGTGTCTCGTTCCTCGAGAACCAGGACGGATGGCATGGCAAGACGCTGAAGCGCGAGGAATTCGACCGTGCGGTCCTCGAACTGGGACCGGTCGACCTGAATCTCCACGACACCATCGAGAAGCCCGTCGAGGCCACCCCGGCGGTGTGGGCTGCAGTGCCAGTCGACCAGCCGGCGAGCGCCAAAGCGCTGTCGCCACGCGAAGCGTATGGCCGCGCCCTCGTGGACATCGCGCCGACACACCCGGAGATGGTGGTGCTGGACGCCGAGGTCAGCAACTCGACGTTTGCCGTCACCTTCCGGGGCTCCTATCCTGAACGGTTCTTCGAGATGTACATCGCCGAGCAGAACATGGTCTCTGCGGCGGTGGGATTCAGCACCCGGGGCAAGACACCCTTTGTCTCGACGTTTGCAGCCTTCTTCTCCCGCGCGTTCGACCAGATTCGCATGGCACAGTACGCCATGGGGCGGGCCAACATCAAGTTCGTGGGCTCTCACGTCGGTGTTGCGATCGGGCCGGACGGTCCCTCACAGATGGGCCTGGAAGACATCGCCCTGTTCCGCACGCTGGTCGGCAGCGTCGTGCTGTATCCAGCCGACGACACGACCACAGCGGCGCTGGTCCGGCAGATGGCCGATCACCATGGTATCTGCTACATGCGAACGACCCGGCAGGACCTGCCACGCCTCTACGAGATTGGGGAAGAGTTCCCTATCGGCGGGAGCAAGACCCTCCGTCGCAGTGATGACGACCGCGTGACCCTGGTGGGCGCTGGAATTACTCTCCACGAAGCCCTCAAGGCAGCAGACACGCTGGCTGCCGAGGGGATTCATGCCCGGGTGATCGACCTTTACAGCGTCAAGCCACTGGACATGGCGACGCTGCATAAGGCAGCAGCCGAGACCGCAGCCGTCATCACCGTCGAGGACCACTACGCCGAGGGCGGCATCGGCGAAGCCGTGGCCGCAGCGCTGTCGGACGTCGCGACGCCGGTATTCTCACTTGCAGTGTGCAAGCTGCCGATGAGCGGCAAGCCGGAGGAACTGCTGGCCTACGAAGGCATCGACGCCGCAGCAATCGTCCGCAGGGTGCGCGAACTGTAGCTGCCGTCCGCCGTTCTGGTGTCAGGCTCCTGATTCGGCGTCTGGCACCAGATCGCCGCGTAGCAAGTCCATGTAGAGGATGTCGACACGCTTCCCGTCGCGGGAGCTCGCCTCGCGCAGACACCCGGCGTCCTTGAAGCCCACCTTGTGGTACGAAGCGACGGCGCCTGGGTTACAGGCGAGCACTGTCAGGAAGATCGTGTGCAGCTCCAGCATGTCGAACCCCACGGTACACAGGAGATGCATCGCTTCCGTGCCGTACCCATGACCACGGTACTTCTCGTCCCCGATGAGGATGCTCGCTTCACCCCTCCCCACGATGAGGTTGAGGTTCTTGAGTGCGCATCGCCCGATGATGTCCCCGGTCGACATCAGATGAATGCCGAACCGCCGGACGTCGTCCGCCACAGCGGACTTGTCATAGGAGGCCTCCATCGCTTCGAGGCTGGGAGCTCTGCCGTACCCTTGCGTCAGGCGCGTCACTTCACGATCGTTGGCCCATTTCCAGTAGAGCAGAACGTTGTCGCGCCGTTCAGGTGCCAGGAAGACGTGTCTCGCTTCGATCACATGTGGCAGGATGTCCATGATCCCTCTCCCCTCTTGTACGTCTCGCCGTTCGACTGCGGTCGTCTCAATAGCCCAGGTCTTCCGCGAGTCGCGCGCGGTACACGGCCTTGGCCTGGTACATGCGTTTGTCTGCAAGCTGGACCAGGTCCCCTCCGTCGGAGTCGCCCCGAACGGTGGCAATCCCCACGGAACAGTGCACTGCCCCCATCGCTGTCAGAACTTGCGAGCCGACGCACGTGCGTAGTCGCTCGAGCAGAAGCTCGGTCTCCCGCTGTGAGGTCTCTGGCAGGACGAGAAGGAACTCGTCTCCTCCATACCGGATCACCTTGTCGATGACGCGAAGTGACTTTCGCAGCACTGCGACCAGCGTCTCGAGGACCCGGTCACCTTCTGCGTGACCCAGTCGGTCGTTGATGGATTTGAACTCGTCGATATCCAGCATGACAAACGACACATCGTGACCATGCCGCCGGCCCCGTTCCAGTTCCTCCGCAACGATGCCGTCCATGGCACGACGGTTGTGCGCTCCCGTAAGGCCGTCCAGCAGGGCCTGTTCACGCAGGAGCTGCTTGATCTGCATACTTGCCAGCATCAGACCGACACCGGCCGCCAGCGGCGTCAGGTTGCGGACGTCCTCGCGGGAGAATGCGCCGGCCTTCTTGCTTTCGAGGTTCAGGACGCCGATCACCTTGCCTCCCGCCATCAACGGAAGAGCCAGGTCAGAGCGTCCACCCGGTATGGCGCGCCGGTAGTACGAGCAGACACGCACATCCGCAACGTTGACCGTATGCCGTAGACGGAACGCCCGTACAACCACGCCCACACGGTCGTGGATGGACAGGGCCAGCCCGTCATACTCGCTCCCATATCCCTTCTGGGACCGCAGGATGAGGGACTCCGTTTCGTCGTCGTACAGGAGGACCGCGACATACTGGTAGCCGAGACGCCGCGCGATGCGCTTGACGACAGCGTTCATGAATTCCACCGCGCTTGCCGCACGATGGCCGTCGAGCGTCGTCTCATGCAGGAGGGACAGGAACTTCTCGCGGTTCGCAGACTGCTGTTCCTTCAGGTACCGGGCGATAATCAGGCTGATAAGGTGAATCAGGGGCCGCAGGGCGTCGATATCCTCGGGCTTCAGCCTTCGGCGTGACGTCTGCACGTTGATGATGCTGACCACGCGCCGGTCAAGGACGATAGGAAAGCCGACATAGCTGACAATCTCGCTGGTCGACCTCCTCCAGTCTGGATACGCTCCGACATCCTCAATGAAGCACGTCTCACGCCCCCGAATGATGCCCATGATGTTCTGCGGCAGGTCCCTGTTGAAGCTGACCTCGACTGTTCGAAGCACGCTCCACGGGATGCCATTGGCCGCGTCGAAGTGCACCCGAGAATCGATGTCCACGCCCATGACCGTCACCGAGGCGGATGGTATCGACTCGGCGATGAGGTCCACCGCCCGCTGGACGGCCTTTCGCGGCGTCGTCTCGAGCAGGATCCGCTCCAGTTCATCGGTCCGGATCAGCGTGGTATTCTTCATCGTTGAGTCTATTGTAGTTGCTCCCAGTCCGACTGCAACAACCTCGCCCAGTTGTCTGACGAGACTGGAGAACTACTTCAGCGTGACTCCCTCGGAAGACGCGGATCGTTCGCGGGCAGCCTTGATCGTTCTGACAGCCATGATCCCTACGGCGCGCACGGTTGCCTCCGCCCTGATATCGGCCTCGCGGGCCTTGCGGATGACGCGCGGGACCACGTCCACAACCTTCGCTGCTCGACGGGAGGCTGTGGAGGCCTTGTCGGCAAGATGGTTGAACTGCGCTTCAGCAGACTGGACAGCTTCGGAGACCTTGGCAATCTCGGCGCTGGCAGCGGCCAGCTGTTCCTGCATTTCGGTCACCTTGGGGGCGACCTGACGCGCCACGCCTGCAACCTTGACAGCCATGAAGATAAAGGCTCCCGCAACACACAGCGATGAGCCGCCAATCAATATGACGAGTACCCACAACGGGTCCATGTGCTACCTCCTCAGCGCCAACCGGCGTGATTTACAGTATAGCGCAGTATGCGACCCGTGTCACAGCCCGCATTGCATCATCTCAATTCAGTATCTTGTCGTCCCCGCGAAGGCGGGGACCCATGCGCCGTGACAGCACTGGATTCCCGCATGCGCGGGAATGACGGCAAGAAGAGAAAACCTCTTCCAGGAGCGGGAATGGCGCATGCGTGTGTGGCGAAGTGACGATGGCACGGCCACACGGGCATTCACACTGGACGCTTCGCTTTCACTCTTGCAATATCGCCTTGCTGTGGCACCATGTAATTGGAACAAGAAAAGTATTGCCAAGGAGAAGGCGATCGTGCGACGTGGCAGTGTTGGATGCGTACCAGAAGCAGTCTCAGTGCCCGGCTCGACGCTTGGGCTGGACATGATGCAGGAGATTCGACGCGCAAGCCGCGGTCTGGCATTTGCGCTCGCGGGCTACGTCGCCATTTTTGTCGTCCAGCTGACCAGCTACTTCATCACTCACATGCTGGCCCTTCTCGCACAGGCGTTTGCGACGCTTGCCAACGCCGTGGTCGCCCTCGTCGTCCTCCTCGCTCTGGCCTGGTCGCAGAAGCCGGTTGACATGTACTTGAGATGGAGGAGGGGCCGCAGGCGCAACGCTGTCGCGCTCATCTCGGCGACCTTCATCATCCTGTTCCTGTGCGTGGGCACCCTCTGGAGGGGCTTGGCGACACTGATCCGTGGCGGAGCGTTCAGGACGGTCAACCCTGCCCTCGCCATCGCAGTGCTTGCGGTTGGTATGCTGCTGGTTACCTTCCCTGTATTCGACATCGTCCGAAGCGCGAGAGAAGGCTCGTCGATACGTCTGCGTCTCCTCTCGCTCATCAAGGACGAGGCCTGCTATGCCGTCGGTATCGTGGGTATCGCCCTCGCCGCGGCGGGTCACACCTGGGCCGACCCTGTCGCGTCGTTGCTGATCGGAGCCGCAATGAGCATCGGTGCGGCTCTGCTGATCTGCGACTGCATCCTGCTGCTCAGGAGCCGTCCAGCCCAACCGTCGACCGCCGGCTGATACTTGCTTCGTCTTTGTCACATGAAACGACGCGCGTCCCCAGTTCCGGTCAGGGCTCTTCACAAAACCCCGTTGACAGCGGCCTTCCCCTCCGTACAGTGAAGTATGGTTGGGGAGTAGCTACCTGCGCACGTCGCAGGGGCTGGCTGTCGTCAGGACGGAGGGACCGAACCCTCCCGGCAGTCATGAGTCTTCACAAAACGCGAGACCACCATGAAAGTGATCATGGCGGTCTTGTTGCATATCCAGGCCGCCCCGCATGCACAGAGGAGCACCTATGACAGACACACACCAGCGCATCGTGGCCCGGGCGCTTGACCTGGGTACGGATCTGCACGACGGGCTTACCGCAGACCAGGTCGCATGCAACCGCCAGCTGTATGGCGGCAACGACATCACACCCGCCCGCAAGGAACCGCTGTGGAGGCAGTTCCTCCGCAAGTTCGACGATCCCACCATCCGCATCCTGCTGGCCTGTGCAGTCCTGTCGCTGGCCGCAGGCGCCTACAAGGGCGTCTCGGTGGGTGACTGGCTGGGCATCGCTGAATCGGCCGGCATCCTGGTCGCCGCACTCATCGCTACCGGCGTCGGCTTCCTCCTGGAGTGGCGGGCAGACCGCGCGTTCGATCTGCTGCGAAAAGAGTACGAGAACCTTACCATCAAGGTGACCCGTGATGGTCGCTTCAAGACAATTCCCGTCGGTGAACTGGTCACAGGTGACCTCGTCCACCTCGAGAGCGGCGACAAGGTCCCGGCAGACGGTTGGCTCGTCTCCACCAGCAACCTCACGGTCGATCAGTCGTTCTGGAACGGGGAAACGGAGCCGGCTGCCAAAGACGGGACGGACGACCCCGACGATAAGCGCGGCTCGACATTCCTGGTCGGTGGAACGAACGTGGTGGGGGGCAGTGGCACGATGCTGGCCGTCGCCGTGGGCGACTCCTCGGAGCGTGGCATCATCATTCGTGACATCCAGACCACCAAGCGTGAGCAGACCCCCTTGGAACACAAACTCCAGGACTTGGCCGATGTCATCAACATCGCTGGAACGGGGGCTTCCGTCCTTATTTTCACCTCAGTCTTCACGGCCACAGCGCTCCGTGGCGACCTGGGAGGACCGCTAGCTCCCGTGGGCAGGACCGTTCTCTCGGCGACTGTGCTCGCCATCATCGGCGCCCTTGTCGTGTTTGCCCTGGCCAAAGGGCGTAAACAGCACCACCTGCTGGTCCCTGCCTTCCTGGCAGGTGGCTGTGCCATCTTCGCTACGGTGTTGGCGTCGGCCTTCGTGTGGGGAACCCCCTTTGCGGGTCAGGGAAGCGCGCTGGCGAACCTCGTGACGGGCGTCGTCAGCCCCACACTGGAAGTCCTCATCCTTGCTGTGACCATTGTCGTCATAGCCGTGCCTGAGGGCCTGCCCATGGCAGTCTCCATCAGCCTGGCGCTCAGCGCCCGCAACATCCGAAAAGACAACAACCTGGTGCGCAAGATGATCGCGGCGGAGACGATCGGTTCAGTCGACGTCATCTTCAGCGACAAGACCGGCACGATGACGCTCAACCGCATGTCCCTGGCCACCCTCTATGCGCGGGGACGTCTATATGCGCGCGACCCGGAGGACGGCCAACCCGCTCTTGACGACGTCCACGTGGACGACCTGCTCGCTCTGGGCATCGCGGCCAATTCCACCTGCCACCTTGACGACCGTGGTGGCGAGCTGCATTTCGTCGGCAGCTCGACGGAAGGCGCGCTCCTCAAGTGGCTGCAGGACCGAGGCATCTCATACTCCGATCTGCGGGAGAGGCATCCGGTACTGCGCCGAGATGATTTCTCCTCACAGCGCAAGGTCATGAGTACCGTCGTCCGCAGCGGGGACCGGTTATGGCTGCTGGTCAAGGGAGCACCCGAGCGCGTCCTGACTCGCTGTGTCGACGTCGAGATGGCTGACGGTCAGACAGAACCCCTCGACCGCCACGAACCTGAACTCCACCGCGTGCTGGCCGGCATGGCCGAACGCGAGATGCGGACGCTTGCTCTTGCCTACCGCCGCATGGAGTCGGACGATGACGTGCGCGAGGATGGTCTGACCCTCCAGGCGCTGGCTGGCATCGTCGACCCTGTCCGCACGGACGTGCCCGCGGCAGTCTCGACGGCACACCGTGCCGGCATCGACGTCAAGATGGTCACCGGCGACAGCCCTGCCACGGCCCGCGCAGTAGCGATGCGCGCCGGCGTGTGGTCCGACGACGGGCTCCTGCTGACAGGCGAACAGTTTGCGGCAATGAGCGACGATGAGCTGCGTGCCGTCGCTCCGCGCCTCAAGGTGCTTGCCCGCTCAGAACCCATGCAGAAGAAACGCCTGGTCGAGGTCCTGCAGTCTCTTGGCCACGTTGTTGCAGTCACGGGCGATGGCACCAACGACGCGCCCGCACTCAGGACGGCAGACGTTGGCATCTCGATGGGACTGCGCGGCACCGACGTCGCAAAGGAGGCCAGCGACATCGTGCTCGTCGACGACAACTTCGGCAGCATCGTGCGGGCCGTACACTGGGGGCGCACGCTGTACGAGAATATCCAGAAGTTCCTGCAGTTCCAGCTGAGCATCAACCTCTCGGCCTTGACGATCGCCTTCATCAGTCCGCTGCTTGCGCTCGGGACAAGCCTGCTTGCACGTTACGGCGTTCAGCTCCTGCCGGGCGCCGACTTCCGCGAGATGCCGCTCACCATCCTTCAGCTCCTGTGGATCAACCTCATCATGGACACGCTCGCGGCACTGGCACTGAGCCTGGAGCCCAAGCGGGACGAACTGATGAACGACCGGCCCAAGCGACGTACCGAGTCCTTCGTCACGCACAATATGCTGCACAACATCCTCGTCATGAGCACGTGGTTCGTCGCTGTCACACTGTTCATGCAGGCCACCGGCTGGTACCTGGGCGCGGACCGCACGGACGCCAGGCAGGTCAGCTCTGTCGTTTTCACGTCCTATGTCTTCATGCAGGTATTCAACCTGTTCAATGCGCGCAGCGTGCGACCGGACAAGTCCGCCTTTGCGGGGCTGGCTCGCAGCAAGACGTTCTGGGCCGTCGTAGCCGTCATCACCATCATCCAGGTCGGATTGACCCAGGTTGGAGGCGCCACGTTCAGCACTGCGCCCTTGCCACCGCTCGTCTGGCTTCGTGTGCTCGCCCTGGGCCTGGCTACAGTCGGCATCGGCGAGGTGTCGCGTGCATTCCGTCGCTTCCGCTACAAGGCAGCGCATTCGGCCGACGGAGGCGCTGAAACCCCCTGACCAATCTGCCACTTCGAGGGGGACCTGGACGGCGGCAACTGGTACGGCATCGCCTGAGCTGAGGCCTGTACCTTGGCTGGCTGCTGCGGGCGGCTGTCGGCTCATGCGTCGTTGACGAAGTGGCTGTCCTATGTCTATACTGTCATCGGGAACCGGGAGGCAGACACATGGCAATAGTCATCGGCGTAAGTGGAGCATGGAAGGCCGTGCTGGCCATGGCACGAACGGCGGGTATCGTCGTGAACGAGCCGTCCGACGTGGGTATCCAGCTGGCGCGCGCCCAGAAGGCCCTGGTTCAGCAGGACACGCTGGCGCGCGATGATCTGGCACTCCAGGAGGCCGCCCTGGAACACAAGCTGGCGGAACAACGGTCCTCCTGCGCCGCGGACATCGCGCGCATCCACGCTCGCTCTGGACAGGAGACGACACGTCTGGCCGCCCGCCTGAGCCGCCCCGGTCCGATGGCCCTGCGTACGGTGAACGGCCTGTGGGTTGGGTTGTCCCGTCTGGGTCTGCAGGCACAGGAACGCGTACAGGTACGTGCACGGTCACGTGCCGTCATTCCCGCTCAGCGCGCCCTCCAGGACTTCCTCGCCAGCCGCGAAACCGAGGTGGCGAGGCGTGTCGAAGGTGCCCACCGCATCGTTGCGGGCATCGAAGCGATCGCCCACTCCGCTGTCCTGGCCAATGCCGTCGCAGAACGTACGGTCATCAGGACGCTCAGCACCCTGCCAGACGATTTCGTCCTGATCAACGACCTCCACCTGCGCTACGACCGGGACATCCCGTTCGAAGACAGCTACTTGAAAACTGCACAGCTGGACCACCTTCTCATCGGCCCCACGGGCGCCTACGCCATCGAGACCAGGAATTGGAGTCGCACCGCCATCGTGGACGGTGACGAAGCGGACCCCGTGTTGCAGGTGACGCGGGCGTCGTTCCTCTGCTCCCACATCCTGAAGGACGCGGGCTGCGACCAGATCGTGCGTTCGGTCGTTGCCTGTGATGGTGCCCCGCCCACCAGGTCCGGCGGAGCGCATGTCGCCATCATGCCCACGGCGCGCCTGCTCGCATACGTCCAGTACGGCCCCCAGCTGATGTCGGTCCAAGAGATCGCTCTCGTATGCAGGACCCTGACCTAGGGTCGCCAGAACGGGCAATGGACACCGTATCAGCCCCGTAAGCCGACCCGCAGTTGTCAGCAATCCCACCTTCACAATCGTGTGTACGAAACGTCTGTATGCTGCGTATAGAACATACAGGGACGCAAAGGCGCCCCGTAGAAAGGAGAAGTGATACATATGATGGGATATTGGAGATATGGTGGTTTCGAACGCGGCGGTTGGGGCGGCATGTGGGGCGGTGGGCATCTATTCATGGGCCTGCTGTGCCTGGTGTTCTTCATCACGCTCATCGTCTGGATCATCCGCATGGCGACATGGAGACGACATGGTATGGGCTGCGGTATGGGCTACATGCGTCACATGCACGGCATGCATGACGATCGCGACCTGATGGAGAGCAAGCAGGACGAAGCCTTGGACATCCTCAGGCGCAGGTTCGCCGGAGGCGACGTCACCAAGGAAGAGTACGAAGAGCGGCTGAAGGTCCTGAACGGCGACAAGTAGCCGTCCCTAAGAAACACGCGCCCCTGTGCCGGTTCACGGCACAGGGGTTTTTGCATGTCCTGGTTAGGCTGAGACTGACCTCAGCTTTCTAGACGCCCGAATGCTCGCCGAGTTCGACACCCTTGTCGGGCTTGGGTTCCTCCATCAGGCCGAAGCTGTTGCCTTCCGTGTCCTTGCAGGTCACCATGCGTCCCACCCCGGGGATTGTCTGGATATCCCTTACGATCGTCCCTCCGGCAGCAGTGACAGTCGCCATGGCCTCTTCCAGGGACAGCACCCCAAGGGTCAGGTTCGTTTCGAGAGTCTCGCTGGTGGATGGAGAGAGACCTCCATCGATGCCTGGTTCACCGGGCGCACCAGTCGTGATCATGTAGTAATCGAAGGGTCCATCCCACTTCTCAACGGTCCAGCCGAACGCCGCTTTGTAGAATGCGATCGCACGCGCCGGGTCTCTCGCCATCAGGTCAAAGTGCATCGGTCGCAGCATGTCACGCCTCCTGTAGTTGTCAGGCCTTGCGGCCTCTACCCAAACCATACTCCATGCCCCGAACCATGCAAGGACGCCCTTGACATTCACGTCACAATGCACAAAGCTGTGATCCAGGGACAGCGCTCAGACGCCACCAGGAGCCTCCTCGCAACGCCTGAGGAGATGAGACGTTGCTGAACATGAGCTCTTCTGTGATGAACTGTGGGAACCAAAACCCGCGACGGCCGTCCAATTGCACGAAGGATGGTGACCCCAAGGGCCGCCATATGGAGGTGAAACCGATGAAGAGACTGTTGATCATCCTCATGATAGCTGCGCTGGCACTTACTGTGAGCGTACGCCGGGTGAATGCGGCCGACCCGCTCGCAGGCATCCGCTACGCGCCGCCAACGGCAACGCTGACGACAGGCAAGCTGTCGTATATGCCGAGCGAGGCCATCGACTGGCGCTACACCCTGTACAATGGCAACGACCAGCCTCTGGTCCTGACCTTTACGTCATCCCAGGTCTATGATCTCGTTCTGCGGGAAAGCGCCGGCAGGATAGTTGCCCGGTGGTCGACTGACCGGATGTTCGCAGACGTCATGAGCACCCGCACCGTCATGATGGGCGAGACTATGGAACTCAAGGGCTCGTGGCAGCTGCCCAAGGAGCTCGCTCTCGGCAGCTATGACCTGGAGTTCGTGCTGACCAGCACGACCACCGAACCGACTGGAGCGAAGACACAGTTCGCGGTCGGCAAGGCAAGCATGGTAGACCTGGACGTCAAGTTCACGACGGACAAGCTCATCTACCGCGTGGGGACGACCATCAGGGTCAAGTACACGATCACGAACCTGACTGACAAACCACTCGTTCTGACCTTCCCCTCCTCACAGCAGTATGACTGGACCGTCACCGACGCCGAAGGCAACCTCGTCTACCGGTGGTCAAAGGGCAAGGCATTCGCCCAGGTCGTTACGCAGCTCACCATCCCCGTTGGGACCAGCGACGACTTCGAGAGCTCCTGGCTCATCCCACCGGACCTCAAGCCCAATGGCTTCTACGTTCATTTCACAGTACTGGATGACGGCCTCGGCGTCCTGAAGACGCAGCGACGTGCCGTCCTCATGGGCAGTACGCCCCCTCTCAACTAGATGCAGATGCCCCCTCACACGAGGGGGCGTTTTCATTTCCCCCACTGTAACACTCTCGGGACGGTTCCGGTTCTGTAACACTCTGGGGACGGTTCCGTTTCAGGCAAGAGTGCTGCAGTCGAATGTGCCATCCCCGCGTATGCTAGCCCCTCAATCTGTCATTCCCGCGAAGGCGGGAATCCATCTTGTATCCGTCATTCCCGCGAAGGCGGGAATCCAGTCCTGACCAGGAGTACTTACCACGTTGGCCGCTATTTGCCTGCTGACCCCGTATCCTCGCTGTTGACTGTTGACATCTGCTGCATATGTAATACATTGTCGTCTGTACAGAATGAACGAAAGGAGGCTACGCCATGGCGACTGAAGGAATCATCTCTCTCCGCATTGAGGGAGACCTGAGGAGAAGGATCGATGAAGTTGCTCACCGTACAGGACGCTCGAAGGCATGGGTCATTAGGAAGGCTGTCGAGTCGTATCTTGAGGACATCGAGGACATCGAAATGAGCGAGCAGCGCCTTGCTGACCCAAAAGACAACGTCATCTCCGCTGAAGAGTTGACGTCACTTCTATGACCATCTCTGCGAAGGAGAGCGTCAGGAAAGACTTGGAAGACCTTTTCGACAAATCCGAGGACGGGCGCCGCGTATGGTCTGTGGTCGTGAAGGCGATACAGGCTGGCAAGTACGAGCACCTGAAGGGCAACCTCCGAACGTTCTACCGTGTCCGTGTGGGCAACTACCGCGCAATCTTCATCCGGATCACCGACGGAGTGCTCGTCACCCGCATTGCTGACCGAAAAGACGCGTACAAGGAGTGACCTCTCGGGATTCCACTCCCTGACCCTCTCATGATTCTGTCTGGGCACGCCCGAGAAGTCGGTCGCAGGACCCGGGCAGCACCTTCCTATAGCTCGTAGCCCTCGGCGGTGACCACGCCGTCTGCCAGGTCCACGACTACGTAGGTCGCCGTGCGGGCGGGGAAGCGGCCTGCAATGCTGCCCGGGTTGACGAGGAGGATGCCGTCCTGACGCTCGATGAGACGGCGGTGCGTGTGACCGAAGAGGACGACGTCGGCGCGGTCCTTGCGCCCCTGCTCGAGGAACGACTCCACGCCGTACTTGGTGCCATAGCAGTGACCGTGGGTCATGAAGATGCGCCTGCCGGCAATCCGCAGGAGACGCTGGAGCGGGAACAACGCACTGACGTCGCAGTTACCCTGCACGGCATCGAAGCGAACGGACGGATACGCTGCGCCCAGAGCAACGACGTCGGCCTCGCCATCCCCGCAGTGAAGCACGCGGGTGACCTCGGGATGCTGAAGCACCGCCTCCTTCAGATTGGACGTGTTGCCGTGCGAATCGGAGACGACGAGGATGTGCATGCAGGAACCTCCTGTCATAACGCGCTATGACCACCATCATACCAGACGCCGCAGGGATTGCCATGACGGCCAGTGGCACACGAAGGAATGGATTCCCGCCTCCGCGGGAATGACGGATCCAAGGACGAAACTGGGTTCCCGCCTGCGCCGCGAAGGCAGGATCCTTTCGCGACGAGGAAGTTCTCGGGGAAGCAGCGAGGGCAACTCTCGCTGCAACACGTTCAGCACAACTGTTACAACAACAACGACTGTCCCCTGTTACACAGTTTTGGAACCGTCCCGAGAATGTTACACCTGTGAGGGAATGACGGAAAAGCGCACTATGAAAGGACCCGGTCAGGAAGGCCGGAATATTCGCATGAGTATTTCGGGGTCAGGCATTGCTGCCATGGTCCCACCCACCTTCAGCGAGGCGAGGCCGAGGATTGCTGCAAAGAACGTCTGAACAAGCTCCGCAGGATCTCCCTGCGCTATCTGGCCCTTCTGCTGGCCCTGTTCGATCACGTGGACCAGCATGTCGAACGGTCTCCCTGGGCCATGCGGATGCTCGATTGGCAGAATGGGATACACACCACTCGTCATGGCCTCCATCATAAGGACGAAGGGGTATCCTGCCGATTGCTGCTCCCCAACGCTCTTGAAGATTCGCGCGACCAGGGCTCGCATCTTGTCGATCGGCTCCCCGGCGTCTGCATTCACGAGCTCAATCACGCGTCTCGAGGAATCGACTGCATCCCTGACCAGTTCGGCGTAGATCTCGTCCTTCGACTGGAAGTAGTGGTACATGAGCCCGTAGCTGATGCCTGCTTCTGTCGTGATATCGCTCATCTTTGCGGCAGCGAAGCCCTTGTGGATGAAAACCTTCAGGGCAGAGCAAAGGATCTGCTTCTGTCTGTCATCCTTGATCTGTATGTTTGCTTCTTCACTGCGAGGTGACATCTGCACGACCCCCTATGATTGACTTGTCAGTCAACGAAGTGAAAGTGTATGCCGTGTTGCGCAAGAAACAGCGGGAAGACTTCACGGTTTGAACACCGTTTGACCGCGAATACATTTCGCTTGACTAACGTTTGCTGTATTCTATCCTATACCAAGAGAGACAAATAGCCGCACGGGTCTGCAGATGGCGCGAAACGGTCCGCGCAATGGGAGAAGTGCTATGCAGCTTGGCACGCCACTTGAACTGCTGATGGTTCTTTCCTGTGCACGGAACATGCGCGGGGGAGGTGCCCGGTGACACGTGAGTCCTTTGTCGCGCTCGTCGGCAACGCCGCATTGCTGCTGGCGCTGGTCTATGTCTATGACCTGCTGAACGTTGTCCGCTGGATATCGGGTACGTGGATACGGCAGGTGATCGCCGGTATTGCCATCGGCGCGAACGGCATCTTCGTCATGCTAATGCCCTGGACCTTCGTGCCCGGCATCAACTTTGACACGCGGTCCGTCCTGCTGGCCATCTCGGGGCTCTTCTTCGGCACGATCCCCACGGTGGTCGCGGTCCTCATGACCGCCGCGTTCCGGCTGATCCAGGGCGGAGGCGGCGCGTGGACAGGTGTCTCCGTCATCGTCGCCTCAGGCGTCATCGGCGTGGCCTGGCGGCTTGCGCGGCGGCGCCAGTTGACCAGCCTTTCGTTCAGGACGCTGTACGCGCTGGGACTCGTCGTCCACGCAGTCATGCTCGCGCTGATGTTCACGCTGCCACTGTCGACAGCCCTCAGGGTCCTCGGCAGCATCGCCTTTCCGGTCCTAGTCATCTATCCCATCGCGACCGCGGAATGTGGCATGCTCATGGTCGACCGGCTGCGGCGTGAACAAGCGGCTGTAGCCGTCCGCGAGAGCGAGAGCCAGTTCCGGGCTCTCTCCGAGCAAGCGGCCATCGGCGTGACCAAGACGGAGACGGCGACCGGCAAGTACGTCTTCGTCAACCAGCGCTTTGCCGACATCGTCGGATACGCGCGAGAGGAACTGCTGACGATGAGCTTCCACGACCTTACCGACCCCCATGACCTGACCGAAGACCTGAACAACGTGGACCTCCTCGTCGCGGGCAAGATTCATGAATACTCCATGGAGAAGCGCTATCTTCGCAAGGATGGCACAGCCGTCTCGGTCAACTTGACTGTTTCCCCGTTGTGGAACCCGGGAGAGCCACCACTGCACCTCATCGGCCTCGTGGAAGACATCACCGAGCGCAAGCAGGCAGAGGCTCAACTCCGTCAGTCCCAGAAGATGGAGGCTATCGGAGAGCTGGCAGGAGGAGTAGCTCATGACTTCAACAACCTGCTGACCGGCATCCTGGGCAACATCGCCCTCATGCGCAGCAGCCTGCCCCCAACAGACCCGTTGCTGGAAAACCTGAACGCAGCCGAAACCGCCGCCCGTCAGGCTGCCGACCTCACGAAAGGCCTGCTGACCTTCGGCCGCAGGGCTGTGGTCTCAGCGGTACCCCTCGACATGGCAGAGGCGGTCGACACGACGCTGGTTATGCTGAAACAGTCACTGCCGGCCACCATCGATATCGTCCGCGATGTCGAGCCGACAACCTGGAGCGTCCTGGCAGACCGCTCCCAGATCGTACAGGTGATCCTCAACCTGGCCGTCAACGCACGCGACGCCATGCAGAGCAAGGGGACACTGACGATACGTACCAGGAACGAGGTCTTGGGACAGGAATATGTCCAGAAACATCCTCTCGCACGCCCAGGGGAGTTCGTCCACCTGAGCGTCGCTGACACCGGCCCCGGCATCCCCGACGAGATCCGGGAGCATCTCTTCGAACCCTTTCACACGACCAAACCCACAGGTTCCGGGACCGGCCTGGGTCTGTCCATCGTGTACGGTGCCGTCAAGCAGGCAGGTGGATGGGTGACCGCAGACTCGCCTCCCCCTGAGGATGTTTGTTCAATCCGAGGGGTGCCTCAGGCTGCGGGCACCGTGTTTGACATCTTCCTGCCGCGCTGTCTCGACGATCCATCCACAGCAGCCGTACCAGCCCGCTCCGCCGTCAACGTCTGCAGCGGAACCATTCTGGTCGTCGAGGACGAGCCGGTCGTCAGCGCCGTCGCCCAGGCCCTGCTGACACGCAGTGGCTGCGCGGTCCTGACAGCCGGGGACGGGGCATCTGCCCTGGCCACGTTCCGGGAGCACCCGGGCACCGTCGACCTCATCCTGCTGGACATGACCATGCCGGGCATGACGACCGACGACATCGTCCAGGCGATTCGTGACATCGATGCGCACGTGCCGGTCCTGCTGACCTCGGGCTATACCTCAGGCGACACCGTCAAGCGCATGCTCGACGAGGGGACCGTGCAGGGGTTCCTAACCAAGCCGTACGAACTGCGTGAGCTGCTGAGCACCATCAACCGGCTGCTGCAACGATCCTGAGCAGGCGCATCCGTCGGAACGCGTCGACAGGCACAGCGTTGCAGCACTTAGCCCGATGGCTACTTGCTGGAAACTGCGACGTCTGGAAGAAGCAGGTTCCAATTGACTCAGAAGCAGAGGACCGACGATGAACAGGGGGCTGCCATGATAAGGGATCTCGTTTTGAAGAACAGGAGTTACCGCAGGTTCTACGAAGATGTCGACGTAGACTGCCAGACGCTGAGGGAGCTTGTCGACCTTGCAAGACTATCCGCTTCTGCCGCGAACAGACAACCTCTGCGGTACATGCTGTCTTGCACAAAGGAAAAGAATGTGTTGATATTTCCGACCCTTGCTTGGGCTGCATACCTCAAGGATTGGAATGGACCGTCCGTCGGAGAGCGCCCTTCAGCGTATATCGTCATGCTTGCAGACAAGGAGATCTCTGCGAATTTCAACTGGGATGCCGGCATCTGTTCCCAGAGCATTCTCCTTGGAGCGGTAGAACTAGGTCTTGGTGGCTGTATCATTGCCTCCGTCAACAAACCCAGTCTCAAACAGGCGCTCAACATCCCCGACCAGTACGAAATCGTGTTCGTTCTGGCACTTGGCAAGCCAAAGGAGAAGGTTGTCATCGAGCCTGTCCCTTCGAATGGAGACATCAAGTACTGGAGAGATGCCGAAGAAACCCACCACGTTCCAAAGCGGTCTCTTGAAGATCTGATTATCGGCTAGCAAGCTCCTTCAGGCAGGGAGCCTACTCGTCAGCTTTCGTCTGGGCCGGCTCTTCGTCCCCCTTGAATTCCCTGCTCTGCTGGATGAGGTTCTTGACCCAGTCGGGCAGCTTGGAAAAGACTGCGTCTTCGCCACCGTCGATATCGTACAGGACCACAGGGTTGACAGCGTCGGGGACAACCATGCCCTCGGGGACGCTCATCACGCCTGCTATGTATGCGTATGCCTTCTCAGCGTTCTCGCCGTGGAGGATCGAGAGCAGACAGGCAGCGCCCAGCATCGAACCAAGGGCGAACCCGTCGCGTTCTTCCTTGACGGTGACAGGACGGCCAAGCCAAGACTCCAGGTCCTTCCTCAGGCTGGCCTTGTCGTTAAGGCTCAGGGTGTACTTCTTGGAGATGATGGCGGGACGCCCGTCGTCCGTCAGATCTGCGGGCAGCTCGAACTGAACCATGATCTTGTTCGCCCACCTCCCGAACTTCTCAGAGTACTGCGTCCCCAGGTCGATGACGCCGTAACAGCGCGCGACATGCGTCCCGGTGGGGATGACTCCCTTCTCTCCAACTTCGTTCTTCGCGATCAGTCCCATGGTGCTCTCCTTTGCCGCCCTGCGGCTTGTCGGCCAAGTCTGTGCTCCCAGAGTCAAGTATAGGCGGTGGAGCCCGCGCGGCAAGCCACTAGCGCGGCAAGGTGAAGATGGACGTGCCCCGGACCTGGACCAGCACGCTGGTGGTCGCCCCCGTGGCGTTGATCATGACGACGACGGTGTTCTTGCTGAAGAGGGCATTGCTGGACGTCTCTGCGGCGCCGGGTCCTGACACAGGGAACTCCGGAACATTCCAGTGCTCCGTTGCACCAGTGGCGAACGCGGAACGGTAGAACTGCACGACGTCCTGAAAGGGAAGGCCGGACTGGATGTGGACCTCGACGACACGCACCAGGTCGTCACTCCGGGCTGTCTTGCAGGACGTGATGGTGCCGGGGACGATCGGGACGTCCTCGGGGAATCCTCCGGGAAGTGACGTACCGAAATCGTACTCGCGGAACGTCAGCCTCGTCGCCAGCGTCACGGCGAGAAGGAGCCCAACGGTGACGACTATGATGCGACCTGTCCGTGTCATACCTGCCGCCTCCTGCCGTGCTTGCGCCGCGGCTTGAACTCTCCTGCGCTGCCACGAGTATACGCCGGCACAGCGGAATTGCGATGGCGCGCTTGTCCCATTCCAGCTGGCCGGCGAGAGACTCCCGCTGATTCATCCTGCCCACGCTGGCCGGCATCAAGCCCCTTCAGTGTCGGTGGGTTCCCGCCTTCGCGGGAACGACAAACCTGCAGCAGATCGCCGGAAACTAGTGTGTCCCAGTTGCAGAGTCGACCTCCGCTTTCACAATTTCGTGTACGCGGCAGGACCCCCACGGCGTACTACAAGTGCCAGCTTCCCGAGAGGATTCCTCCGGACAACCCTGGCACAAGGAGATACTACCGTGAGAACGCTTATGCTTGTCCTGCTCGTCATTATGATCCTGGCGGTGTCGGTCGGCTGCTCCACGCAGTCGGCTGCCACGTCCAGCGACAGCTCGACGCCGACAAGCACGACAACATCCGGCACCACACCGCCGACTGGAACGCCGCCAACCGGGGCCGCACCTGGGGCAGGCTCCTCGGGCACCAGCACGGCCACCAACATCAGCGGCGCGTTTGCACTCAGCTCGGGCACCAAGAGCACGACGGCACAGTCCTACACGGCCACTAAGGCCGACCAGTCCGCCATCTATGTCACCGGGACCGGCGTCCTGACTCTGACGAACCCCACGGTCACCACCAGCGGCAGCACCTCGTCTCAGGGAAACAGTAGCTTCTACGGCCAGAACGCCCGCGTTCTGGCCGCGGGCGGCGGCACCATCCATATGACCGGCGGCACCATCACGACCACCGGTGCAGGCGCGAACGGCGCCTTTTCCACGGGAACCGGATCACAGGTTACACTGAGCCAGACGACGATAGACGCAAAGGGAGATGGTGGGCATGCTGTCATGGCCACCCAGGGCGGTTCGATGACGCTCAGTGACGTGAAGATGACAACAGCTGGCAAGAATTCTGGCGCCATCGCCACAGACCGCGGCGGTGGGACCATCACGGCCACCGGCGGTACGGTCGTCACCTCCGGCCAGGATTCGCCTGCCGTCTATTCGACCGGCGCCATCACGGTTGCGGGTGCGACCCTTACTGCCACCGGGTCCGAGGCGGCGGTCATCGAAGGAGCGAACTCAATCACCCTCAACAACTGCGTCACCACCTCGACCTTTGCGAACAAGTGGGGTGTCATGATTTTCCAGAGCATGTCCGGCGATGCGGAGGGCGCGCGTGGCGTGTTCACCGTGACGGGTGGCTCGCTGAAGTACACCGCTTCGCCCGGCCCCCTGTTCTATGTCACCAATACGACGGCCATCATCACACTGAAGGACACGGACGTGTCGGTGGCTTCTGGCATCCTCATCAATGCCGCCGGCGGCACCAAGTGGGGCACATCAGACTCCAACGGCGGGATCGTGGAGTTCACCGCTGATGCACAGACCCTGGCGGGCAGCGTGGTGGCCGACAAGATCAGCACGGTGGCCCTGACCCTCAAGAACGGTTCTTCCCTGACGGGGGTCATCAATACAGCCAAGACAGCCAAGTCCGCGAGCCTGACGCTGGATGCCTCCAGCACGTGGACGGTCACGGCCGATTCCCACCTGACAACCTTGAGCGACACGGCGGGCATCTCCGGGACAATAATCACCAATATCATCGGGGGCGGCCACACAGTGACCTATGACAAGAGCGCCAACCCAGGGCTGAGCGGCAAAGCCTACACCCTCAGCGGTGGCGGTGTCCTCAAGCCTGCCTCGTAGTCTCTCCGAAACGGGTGTATGACTAGAATCCCCCGATGCGTATGCATCGGGGGATTCGCTTTCTGACCGCGGCGCACAGGAGACAGCGTGACCTGAAGCCCTGAGGGACACTTCGACCCCATGCCTCGGCATCCCAGCATCGTGGTCCTGGAACCCCGCGTCGCCACAGCCAACGCGCCACGGCATTCTGTGTGTTTGCGCGCCCTTCGGTAGTGGGTATCATGCTGGTGTGCCCGCCACCACGGCGGGCGAGAGAGCGAGGTGCGTACATGATCGAGAAGTCGAGGAAGGTTGACCGCCTGTCGATGGAACTCGGGGACATCACCCGGTTCAGGGGTGACGCCATCGTCAACGCCGCCAACGAGTCGCTGCTGGGCGGGGGCGGCGTCGACGGCGCCATCCATGCCGCCGCAGGGCCCGACCTGCTGGCCGAATGCCGTACCCTGCACGGATGCGCAACCGGCAAGGCGAAGCTGACCGGCGGGTACCGTCTGCCCACACGGCACGTCATTCATGCGGTCGGGCCGGTGTGGCACGCCGGCACGCACGGTGAGGAGGCGCTTCTGGCTGGCGCATACCGGTCCTGTCTCGAGCTGGCTGAACAGCATGATCTGCAGACCGTCGCTTTCCCAGCAATCAGCACCGGCGTGTACGGGTATCCCCTGGAAGAGGCGACACGCATCGCCCTGCGGACCATCCTCACGTGGCTGGACGAACACCTCCTGCCCGAACACGTCACCTGCATGTGTTACAACCAGCGCACCCTGGAGACGTACGAAGGCGTGCTCGCGTCGCTGCTTAAACACGAACGTAACGCCTGACTGCAACATCGGTTCGGTGATGCTACGCTGTGTGTTCGTTCAGGATTGTCAAGATGTCGTATTGACTTCTCCTGTTGCGCACGGGGCAAGAGTGCGGTATCATGGTCGTGACATCCCAGTGAGGTGAGCGGTGAGTACAACACGCATGCACAGAAACGGAATCAGCAGACTGACCATCCTGATCGCGGCCCTGGTGGTCGTCCTCGTCGCCGTCATCGTCGTCACGGCTTTGCAGGACGCACGCAAGAAAACACCTGGCACGAGCACGCCGACTGGTCCCAGCACGCTAGGCACCGGGTACGTCGTGCGCCCTTTCAGCGCCAGCGACCTGAACGGACGCATCGTCGACAACACCTTCTTCGCAAGACAGCGCCTCACCATGGTCAACGTCTGGGGGACGTTCTGCGGCCCCTGCATCCGCGAGATGCCCGACCTGGCCCAGCTCCCCGCTAAGTTCCCTTCCGCCGACTTTGCCATCCTGGGGGTCATCGCCGACACGCCGGACGCGGCGAACGAGGCCACCGCGCGCCAGTTGACAGGCTCCACGGGCGTCACCTACGCGAACGTCATCCCGGACCGTTCCATCATGACCGAGATGTTGGCCGACGTCAGCGTCGTGCCGACGACCTTCTTCGTCGACCACACAGGGACCGTCGTGGGCGAAGTATTGACCGGATCACGCACCAAGGCCCAGTGGATGAGCGTCATCCAGGGTATGCTGGCGAACCTCCCCGCTGGGTCGTAGCAGGGTGAGCACACGGGTCAGGATCCTGCGGGTCTTCCTGCTGGTCCTCTCCATCCTCGGTATCGTCCTTGGCGCCATGAACGGCGAGGTCCGCACGGTGATCACGAAGGCCATCAACGTGTGCCTGCAGTGCATCGGCATCGGGTAGGCGCATGAGCTCACGCAGGACTGCGTTCCAGGGTGTCACCGCCGTCCTCCAGAACTCATGGTTCGCCGGGTTCCTGCGCGGCCGCATCTGGCGGGGGTCCAGCAAGGCCGTGTGTGTCCCGGGGCTGAACTGCTACTCGTGCCCGGGCGCCTGGGGTTCGTGTCCCATCGGCTCACTGCAGGCGGTCTTCAACCGGGCCAGCGACCGCATCTCACTGTACGTCGCCGGGCTCATCGGGCTCTTTGGCGTCGTGCTGGGGCGCCTGGTCTGCGGATGGCTGTGCCCCTTCGGCCTCATCCAGGAACTGCTGTACCGCATCCGTTCACGCAAGGCGCGCGTCGGCCCCACACGGCTGCGCTTCCTCAAGTACGCCGTGCTTGTCGTCCTGGTCATCCTGATGCCACTGCTGGTGCGGGATGCGTTCGGGGTCGGGGACCCATGGTTCTGCAAGCTGGTGTGCCCCGCAGGGACGCTGGAAGCTGCCCTGCCCCTGATGGCTCTGAACGCGTCGCTGCGCGGTGCCGCAGGATGGCTGTTTGCGTGGAAGGCAAGTCTCCTTGTCGCGACAGTGGCTGCGTCGGTGGTCGTCTACCGTGCGTTCTGCCGATTTGTCTGCCCGCTGGGTGCCATCTATGGGCTGTTCAACCGCGTCAGCTTCGTCCAGCTGACGTTGAACGAGGATACCTGTACGCATTGTGGCGCGTGCGCGGACGTGTGCAGAATGGGCGTGGACCCATCCGTGCATGCCACCGACCCGGAATGCATCCGGTGCAGCGACTGCGTCGCCGTCTGCCCGGTGCACGCCCTGTCCCTGGGCCTGCCGTCCGGTCAGCGGAAGCAGCGAACCGTCACCGACTGAGTCCTCTCACCTGTCCCGGCGCCGTTACGCCTGCAAGTGCAGTGCCTCCACCGCATGCCAGAAGTGCCGGAGGTCATCAGGGCTGGTGTCCCCCGTATGTGCAACAACAAGGCCTGCTGGTCCCATGCCCACGTCGATGCCACGGCGCTCCAGCATTGCGTACAGGTCCTGGACGTCCACCCCGGCCGGCGGCCTGAGAACCGTCAGCGTCGAAGCCTCGTGCCCGGGTGGGGCCACAACGCCAAACCCGTGGAGGGCGGCCTGCTCCCGGAAGCTCCGGGCGATCCCGTCGCACCGCGCAAACCGCGCTGGCAGTCCCTCGGTGTAGATGCCGCGCAGAGCTGAACGGAGCGCAAAGACAAGACTCGGAGGCACCTCGGCGCCCGTCGGTGAGGACCACCGGGTCAGTTCGATGTAGAGTGGCGCAGCTGCGTCACGCCGCACCTTGCGCTCGCTCAGGCGGCTGCTCACCGCTGCCAGCACGAGTCCCGAGCATCCGCCCAGCGCTGAGGCGCTGTCTGTGAACACGATGTCGGCGTGCCAGTCGTCCATGTGCTGGGGCATACACCCAGTAGCCCATGTCCCATCCACCATGAGCAACGCCTGCGGAGCCACCTCACGGATGACTGGGGCATAGTCGTCGATCGGAGCGGCGACACCGCTGTCTGCGTCCACGTGGGACACGATCACGGCGGACGGCCGTGTACCCTCCAGGCGCGCGCGCAGGACCTGCAGGTCGATGCTGCCGCTGTCCTGCGCCTGCAGGACGTCGACGACGCGGCCACGGCGCGACACCACGTGCGCGATGCGGTCGCACTGCGGGCCATGCCCCAGGACAAGGACGACGGCCCCTGGAGGTGACGCTGCGACGACCGCAACCTCCATGCCCAGAGACGCTGCTCCGGGAACGACGACGATGCTGGCCTGCTCGGTCCCGAACAGAGGCATCAGTCCATCGCGGCACTCGGCATCTGCACGCTCCACTTCGCTCCAGCTCTCGAACGACGTGGCTGACGCCCGCAGGACGTCCTCGGCAGTACGTGCCCGTCCCGGGACCAGCAGGAGGTGCCTGCCCGGCAGGGGAAGCTCCTCGCCGGGGAACAGGACAGCTCCGTTCAGCCGGACCAGTGCAAGCTGCTCCTCCTCCGGGACACCGGCGTCGAGCGTCGGCAGAACCGGGACTGTGCCTGCGTCTTCCTCGGCCTGCCACTGCTGCGTGTACGGCATGAGCGCCCGGACCATGTGGTCGAGCTCGCGCACAACAGCGTCCAGCGGGTGCCCTGCCCGCCTGCCGGCCGCGATGGCGTACTCCAGGAAGAGGCGCTTCCGGACGTAGGCAGACCACGCCTCGTCGGCATCCATCCGGGTGATGACCTCGTCCGGCAGGAGGAAGGGAACCTGCTCGGAGGAGACCCGCCCCGTGCTCGCTGCCCTGTCAAGGACAGTCTGCCACAGCGTGTCCAGCTCGTCCCGTACGACGGAAGATGCCTGTCCCTGCTTTTCTGTCATGATCGTCCTCCCTGTGTCAGTGTGCTATCTCGCGTGCTGTACCCGATATGACGACGTCCGGAAGCAGTTCCTCGGCGTCCCACAGCTGATGAATGAAGAAGCCGGCCACTGCCGCGGCCGTCCCCAGCACCCCGAAGACAACGAACATCGCGGCCATCCCTGCGCCGGGGCCGGTGCCAACCAGCGGTCCGAACAGCCTGGTCAGACTTCCTCCCGGCATCATGGCCGGCTCGAACACGTGGTCAGCCATCCATCCTGAGGCGATCATGGCCACGGGGGTGACGACCTGCGACAGCTGCATGCGCGCCGAAAACACGCGTCCCTGTACGTCGGCCGGCACCTTGCACTGCCAGATGGACTGGCTGAGCCCGTTCATAACAGGCATCGCCATCGACCCGACAAACCCGGCGAATGCCCACACGGGCAGCGACCTCCCCAGCCCCACGAAGACGGAGCCGATCACGGACGCCACGACCATCGCCCACAGGATGCCCGTCATCTTGTGCCTGGGCCCACTCCAGACGATGAGCAGGAAACCACCCAGGCCAAATCCCACGGCCGATGCCGACTCGGTCAGCCCCAGGACCGTGGCCGCCCCGCCCGAGCGCGCAAGGAGCATGGCGCTCCAGACGCCGTGGCAGAGCATGGCAACCATGTTGAACACAATGAAGAGCATCATCAAGGACAGCAGCGGCGGCCGGGCGAAGATGTAGCGGAACCCGAACACCGCCTGTCTCCACCACCTCCCGCGCTCCTCCACTCGCTCGGTCGACGGCATTGGGCGAGGGATCTGCACGAAGGCGAGCACGCCGACCGCAACGACGCACGAGACGATGTCGACGATGAGGACGATTGGCAGCCCGACGGACGCAACCAGGACTCCCGCGATGGCCGGACCTGCGATGCCGGAGGCTGACTGAGCGATGGACAGCATGCCGGAAGCACGGGCATAGTGCTCCTTGGGGATCATTGTGCTGATGGCGGCCGAGTATGCTGGCCACTGGAACGCCTGGAACGAAGCCGAGAAGATGCTGGTCACGTACAGGTGCCACACCTGCAGGCGTCCAGTCGCGAAGAGGATCAGTACGGCCAGCGTGGCGAACCCTGAGGCTGCGTCACTGACCGCCATGGTCACCTTGCGGTTCCAGCGATCGACCAAGATCCCCACAAGCGGCATCAAGAAGATAGTGGGCGCGAATCCACAGAATGCGAGGACGGAAAGCGTCATAGCACTGCCGGTCGCCTTCCATGCCCAGACCGTGAGGGCGAATTGCGACATCGCCGTTCCGATGAGGGAGACGACCTGTCCCGCCCAGACGATGACAAAAGCGGCCATTCCCTGCGGCTGAGGCATATGGTTGGAGCTTCCGGGCAGTGCGTTCATCCAATGAATATCATACGCGTGAACCCCTTGGCGACAACACCCGGGCTGTCCGAGATGACTGCTTGCACGTGGTCGGCGCGGTTCTATACTAACTGCAGAAACACGGCACTCGGGAGAGACTCCAGACTACAGATCACAGGAGGGGTTTCATGGACGCGCTGATCGTGTACTACAGCAGAAGTGGATCGACGAGGACCGTGGCGGCCGCACTGGCGCACGGCGTAGGGGGGACTCTGCGCGAGCTGGTCGACGCAAACGCCCGGACAAACCTGTTTGGAGCCGCCATGGCCGCACTGTTCCGCAGGCCCGCCCGTCTTGTGAACCCCAACTACGACGTTGCGGGCTATGAGACCGTCGTGATCATGACCCCTATCTGGGTAGGGAACCCGACCCCGGCCGCCAACACGTTCCTGCGGACTGTCGACCTGACCGGCAAGAAGGTCCTGATCGTGGCCCTTGGTGAGAGCGGCGAAAACCTGGGAACCTCCAGCAAACTGGAGAAGATGGCTCGCGACCGCGGCGGCCAGGTCATCGGCGTCCATCACATCCATGGCCTCAACTCCTCGGGAAAGGCGGGCCCCTCTGCCACAGCCGAGGAACTGCAGAATCAAGCCCAACGTCTTGCAGACGTGCTCCGCGAACCCCACAATCAGGAGAGTTGACCATGCGCCTCGTCGACCGTTCTAGTTGGCGGCCCTGGCCCGTTCCTGCCCTGTCGGGCACACGCCTGCGCCGCTGCCCTGTACGACCCCACTTCTCCCCTGCTATACTGCTGTGGCAATGTCACCATCAACTCACCTTGACAAGGGGGTAACATGAATGTTCTGATCGCGTACTACAGCAACGAAGGCTCAACAGCCAAGGTTGCCGAGGGCTTGGCGCAGGCCACCGGAGGTACCATTCGTCAGCTCGTCGACAAGAGGACAGCAGGGCCGGGCTCCATAGTGGCAGCATTGCTGGGCCTCGGGACCCGGCTGGTCGGCCCCGACTATGACGTCAGCGGTCGGGATGTCGTCGTCCTCATAACCCCCGTGTGGGCGGGCAGTCCCACGCCTGCCATCAACACGTTCATTGCACGAGCTCCTCTCCGTGACAAGCGCGTTTTCTTTGTCAGCGTCGGCATCAGCCCGACGAATCCCCGTGCCATAGCACGTCTGGAACGCCGTCTCAAGGGCCGCGGCGCCCTGGTCGTCGGCCACCAGGAAGTCCTGGGCAGACGGCCGAAGATGAGCGACCCTGCCAAAGGCAAGGAATCCCAGGGCCCCACACAGCCTGACCTCACCGACGAGCAGCTGGTCGCATCGGGGACCGCACTTGCCGGCACGCTCGAGACGGCACTGGCGTCACTTGTGAACGAGGCTTGGTCATGAAGCGCTTCCTCACGCGGCTGCTCGTGGTTATCGCGGCGGTCGCTTTTGTCCTGTTCTGGATCGTGGCCCTGTATGGTGGTACCTTGAACCGGACGTCAGCGCGCGTTACACTGACGCCGCTCGACCTCACGAACGTTGCGGACGGAGTCTACGAAGGCGGTGCCACGATCCTGCACGTCGCTCCCAAGTTGCGAGTGACGGTCGCCGCGAGAAGGATCACTGAGATCACTGTCGTGTCTCCCATCTACGGCGATGTCAGCGGACTGATAGCACGAGTCATCAAGGCTCAGTCCTTGAATGTCGACGGCATCTCGGGGGCAACGATCAGCACGAAGGCTGTCCTCAAGGCCATCGACAACACCCTCACGGCCCAACCCTAGCCCATGTCAGCTCCCACGCGTCGACACCCTCGACTGCTGCGGACACTCCTGATCCTGGCTGTCGTGCTGGTGGTGTGGTCTCTGGTCTCGCAAGTCACCTACGGGCCATGGCTGCGGCGGACAGCCAATGCCCTGGTCCTGCGATCGCCCGTCATATCGTACCGGTATCCCGGTGTCTACGAGGGCAGTGCGCGGGTCGGGCACGTCGCAGCGAAGGTCCGCGTGACCATGGGGTCCCAGGGCATCACTGCTGTCGAGTTCCTCCAGCGGCCGTCGGGCAACATGGACCCACTCATTGCCGAGGTCGTGCGGACAGGGTGGGTCCTCGTCGATGTCGTCACGGGTGCCACCGTCAGTCAGAAGGTCACGCTCAAGGCCATCGACGATGCCCTCATGAAGCAGCACCCGTGACGTGAGCAGTGAACCTGCTCATCATCTATTACAGCCGCGAAGGGTCGACTGCACTGATCGCCCGCGGTCTGGCAGAGGCAACCGGGGGCACCTTGCGGGAGCTGGTGGACAGCCGCACGATGGCAAACGGCGGCATGTTCCGCGCTCTGCTCGCTGCCCTGCTCGGCCTGGGGACCACACTGGTGAACCCCGACTACACGGTCGAGCCATATGAAGCGGTCGTGATCATGACGCCGGTCTGGCTGGGCAATCCAGCTCCCGCGGTCACGACGTTCATCAGCAACGTGATCCTGAAGGATAAGAAGACGTTCATCGTCGCTGTCGGCGGGACCGCAGGCAACCCGGGGGTCGTCGCCAGGCTGGAGAAGCGGCTGAGGGCACGCGGAGCTTCCGTCGTCGGGCATGGCGAAGCGCTGGGGTACATCCCGGACCCCAGAGCCGTGCGTCCGCCGGACGAGGAGTTGGTGGCTGAGGGCGTCCTGCTCGCAGAGATCGTCCGGCAGGCGTTCGAGCCATAGCCCTGCCCGTCGGCAGGGACGCCGGCAGCGTACAGCTGCCGGCGTCCCTATACAAGGGTTACTCTCGCTAGTGACCCAGCAGGCTGATCATGATCCCCGCCGCGACGGCAGTACCAATGACGCCGGCGACGTTGGGACCCATTGCATGCATGAGGAGGAAGTTGGCGGGGTTGTCCTGCTGGCCGACCTTCTGGCTGACGCGCGCGGCCATGGGGACGGCCGAAACGCCCGCTGAACCGATGAGCGGGTTGATCTTGTGTCCGGACAGCACCCACATCAGATCGCCCAGCAGCATCCCACCCGCAGTGCTGCATCCGAAGGCGACGACCCCCAACACGATGATGTAGAGCGTCTTCAGGTTGAGGAAGGTCTCTGCATTCATAGACGCACCCACAGCCACGGACAGGAAGATCGTGCAGATGTTGATGAGCTCGTTGGCAGCCGTATTGCTGAGCCGCTCGACCACGCCGCTCTCGCGCATCAGGTTGCCCAGCATGAGCATGCCCACGAGGGGAGCCACCGGCGGCAGGAGGATCCCAATGACGAAGGTGGTGACGATGGGGAACAGGATACGCTCGAGCTTGCCCACGGGGCGCAGTTGTTTCATGACTGTGCTGCGCATCTCGTGGGTGGACAGCAGACGCATGATGGGTGGCTGGATCAGCGGCACGAGGGACATGTACGTGTAGGCGGCGACCGCGATCGGCCCCAGTAACTCCGGGGCAAGCTTTGTGGCGGTGTAGATAGCCGTCGGCCCGTCCGCTCCACCGATGATGCCGATAGCGGCGGCCTGGCCGAGGCTGAAGTGCAGCAGCTTGGCGACGACCATGGCTACGAAGACGCCCACCTGCGCCGCAGCGCCCAGCAGTAGCGACACCGGGTTTGCCAGAAGCGGGCCGAAGTCTGTCATGGCGCCGATGCCCAGGAAGATGAGTGGGGGAAGGATCTCGGACTTGACCAGAAAATAGAAGAAGTCGAGCAGTGCCGTTGGCTTGACGGTGCCGGTCAGGTCACGGACATACTCGGGGTTGATGCTGTAGAAGGCGCCCCTGGCCGCCGGGATGTTGGCAAGGAAGCAGCCGAACGCAATCGGCAGCAACAATATTGGCTCGAAGTCCTTGGCGATGGCCAGATACATAAGGACACAAGCCACGACCAGCATGACGGCGTTGCCCAACGTGAAGTTGTAGATGCCAGAGAAGTTCTTGAAGCCCTTGAGTGCTGTCAGAACAACATCCATAGCTCTACCTCATCCTCAGGAGCGGCTCGCCCGTCTTGACGGACTGGCTGACCTCGACATGGACCTCGCCGACCACGCAGTCACGCGGGGCGAGGATCTCGTTTTCCATCTTCATGGCTTCGATGATAAGGAGCGTGTCACCCCGCTTGAACGCCTTTCCTGGAGCGGCAAATACCTTGAGGATCTTGCCGGGCAATGGTGACTTCATGAGGTTCGACGTGTCGGTCGCGTGCGCAGAAGGCGCAGGATGGGATATGGCTGGGAGAGAAGGTGGGGCAACAATAGGGTGCTGCGCAACAGGCGCGAGAGGTTCCGTGACCTGACTCACAGACTGTACCAGAGGCTGTGCGCCAGCTATCTTCTCGACCCCTACGTCGAACACCTTCCCATTGACCGTGATTCTGAAGGCGCGGCCTTGCGCTGTCGCCGTCCTGAGGTCGCCCTCGTCCAGACCAACGGCGAACGCGCCATCTGTCCCTAGATGGCCAGAGTCAACCATGATCGGCACCGCTGATAGCCGTTGGGCGTCCTCACCGGTTGCAGGCACGCTCTGAATCATCGGGAGTTCGGACGCAGGCTCATCCCCGGCCGCGGCGTCCACTTGGGTGTCTTCGTCGTCCTCAGCGGACCCCTCATCCCGGGACCCACGGCTGAAGAACCTCAACCCAAGGCAGACAAGCATGAGAAACGCCAGGACCGCAAACACCACCAGGATGTCCACAAGGGACAGCCAAAGGCTCGAAGCAACAGTATCCGGCATCGCCATCATCTCCCCGCTTCCTATTCTCTGCTTCCGCATGGAAGGAGTCTGGCTTCACTCGATGTCCCGGCAAACGGCCTCGACACTAATCCCAACTACTTCCAGTCTATTGTATCGCATTCTGAAATGAATCAACGGCAAGAAGGGGTTGGAGGGCACGGCGAGGGTGTAACAATCTCGGGATGTATGCTTTCTCAATAATATGAAAGAGGGCTGCAGACGCTCGTATATCAATGATCCATGCTGATGACAGTACTTCCCTAATACTGAGCGTCTTCATGTTTTCTTCGCTATCTCATGATGTGCCTCTTGACATTTATCTACAGCTTAATATTATTTAGGTGCAACTGAGCAAAACCTTACCAGGAGGCACGAGATGACCGACACGACGACGAGACTGATGGACATGGTGCATGGTGGCCGGCTCGACAAGACAACGGCGGCGCTGCTGTTCAGCGTCATGTGGACGGTCAGCGGCAAGCGCGAGTACATCATCAGGGACTGACCACACATCCGAGACCAGGAGGACAACATGTCACAAGAACAAGAAAGGATCGAACGCATGGTCCAGCAAGGCAAGCTCTCGCGTGCCGAGGCAGACCAACTGCTCGCGACCCTCGAGCCGCAGGAATCCGGGCAGTCCCGCCTACCCATCCAGGGGGCACAGCCTCGCGCACGCCGGACGTTCCGGATCCATGTCGACGAAGCCAGCGGAGAACATGTTGACCTCGGGTTTCCCATGGCGCTTGTGGGCGTTGGCCTGAACATCCTTGCCCGCAGAGGAACAGCGACGATCGACATCGACGGCAAGGCAGTCCCCATCGACATCGAGGAGATCAGGCGTCTGATCGCGGACCCTGCCTTCGTCGGTGAACTGATGAACGTTCATACGGGCGACGGAGCCAGTGTCGTCCTCAGCGTCGAGTGAGGCTGCCATGAAGCGTCTGCCGACGACGTGCCCGTCCTGCGGGTCACAGCTGGAGATTGCCGAGCTGCACTGCCCCGCCTGTGGCACGACTGTGCGAGGAGCGTACCCGCTCGACCGGTTCGCGGCGCTGTCTGCCGAGGATGAACAGTTCCTGCTGACCTTCCTGGCGACCCGCGGAAACCTGAAGGAAGTCCAGGACCGCCTGGACCTGTCCTACCCGACCGTGCGCGGTCGTCTGGACAAGGTGCTTGCGGCGCTGGGGCTGGTCAGTGACGACAAACCCGCCGAGAAGACCACACGCAAACCCGACGTCATGGAACTGCTGGACAAGCTGGAAGCCGGCGACCTGAGCGTCGATGCGGTCCTGAAAAGCATCAAGGGAGGAAGCGATGAGCCGGGCGCAGGAACGACTGAGTGAACTGAAGGACAAGGGACTCCTCTCGCAGGAGCAGTATGACGAATTGCTGGTGGCTCTTGGCACGGTGGAGAGCGAACTGCCGCAGGTTCCACAGACGCCTCGTCTGCCAGTTGAACCTGTAGTGCCGACAGCCCCCGTGCCGCCCGTGACTGTCTCGTCATCGCCACAGGCAGTGGGCCGCCGTCTGAGCGTGCACCTGATCTCTGAGGACCTGCACGTGCGCGGCGTCCAGGGGCTCCCAGCTGTCCGGGTCGTCCGGGGTCAGTCCGCCGTCCGGACCCGCCAGAACGGTGACGTTGTCGAGGTCGAGTCGGGGTTGACGGCAGGCGAATTCCACGGCTTCTCGTTCAGTTTCGGATTCGGCAGCGACGGCGATCCAGTGGAGCTCGAGATACCTGCCGACATGCCGTGCGAGCTCAAGACCGTGTCCGGCAACATCACTGTTAGTAATCTCAAGGGCGAAGTCGTCGTGCGCAGCGTGTCCGGCGACGTCGACGCCAGCAAAATGACGCGCCTCATGTCTGCACAGGCGACGTCGGGCGATGTCAACTTGGACGAGTGCCTCGTGGATGGCGACATCGTGAGCAAGTCGGGCGACGTCGACATCCGGAACTCGACCGTCCGTGGCATGATCAAGTCATATTCGGGAGATGTGTCCGTCCTCAACGCCGTCCTGAACGATGCCGACGTCCTCAGCTTTAGCGGGGACGTGAGCCTGGAGGGTGTGAAAATCCAGAGTGGCGCCCGTCTGAAGACGACCAGCGGCGACGTACGCGCAGAACTTGACCAGCACGACGTCATGGTGGACGTCGAGACACGGTCGGGCGAGGCAAGCGTCAGGGGACCAGGCGTCGATGTCGAGGTTCAGCGGCAGCGCATTCCTGTGGGTCTGGCGACCGTCGAACTCTCGGTCCGCACCGGCAGCGGCGATATCGAGGTCAGACTGACATAGTTCTCCTTCCGAAAACGGCACTACCGACCCCCGGTCATCGCAGCCGGGGGTTCGCATTCTCAAGCACGACGCGCAAACCTCGTGGCCTGTCATTCCCGCCCGTGCCATAATCCAGTCGTGTCACGACGCATGGGTCCCCGCCTCCGCGGGGACGACGGAAAGAAGCAAAACCGCCCGTTATGTGCCATACCCCCCGCGCACACACACAAGTCCTCTAGTCTGTCATTCCCGCGCCTGCGGGAATCCATCTGTTTTGTCCAATGGCACGGCGAAGATGTAACAGTCTCGGAACCGTCCCGAGAGTGTTACACTTTCCACAGTGTTCTCAGATATACTTTCGGTACCCTGAACAGTGGAGGAACCAATGTTGGCCAATGGCAACTATCTGAGCGTATGTGCGTATGACTGTCCCGACTCGTGCGGCATGGTCGCAACGTGCAGGGATGGCCGACTCGTGGAGTTGGAAGGACGGAAGGACAACCCGTACACGCGCGGCTTCATCTGCCACAAAGGGCGCCGCTGGGTCCGTGATCTGCGGGGCCAGGACCGTCTGACGTCGCCCCTGGCACACCGGAACGGCAAGTTCGTCCCGATCGGCTGGGACGAGGCCCTGGACATGACGGCACAGGCAATCCGCTCAGCCACCTCGCGTCACGGTCACCAGTCCTTCCTCTTTTACGAGGGTTCCGGCAACCTGCTCATGGGCAACAAGGTTCAGCACCTGCTCCCGCTAATGCTGGGAGGCGGCACCATGGCTACCGGGTCGCTGTGCAGCTCCGAGGGCAAGGTCGGGCTGGCGCGCAGCTATGGCACGGTCGGCCGCGACCAGCCGCTCGCAGCGTTGGCAAGCAAGTCCATCCTGCTGTGGGGTCGCAACCCGGCTGAGAACAGCGTCCACTTCCTCGCTATTCTGCACGACGCCCGCCGAGCGGGTGCCCGCCTGGGGACCATCGACGTCCGCGCCACGCCCACGACGGCGGTCAGTGACTCCGCGTGGGTCGTGCGCCCCGGATCGGACCTGACGCTCGCCCTCTACCTGTGCCACGAGGCCATCATCCTCCATGGCGAACCGCAGGCGGCACACGAGGGATACGAAGCGTTCAGGGAAGCGTGTCTGCTGGTGTCCGCCGAGGATGCGCAGTTGGCCACCGGCCTCTCCGCCGAAGCCCTGCATGCGCTCGTGGGCTTCGTGGTGGACCAGTCGCCCCTCAGCATCTGGACCGGCGTCGGTCTCCAGCGGACCCGGTGGGGCGCCGACCTGATCCACACTATCGACACGCTGGGCTTTCTCCTAGGCAGTCACGGCGTCCCCGGTGGCGGCGTCTGGTTCGAGCAGGGCGACGATGACTTGCTGCCGGACGACTTCGCGACCGTGCCCGGCGCTCAGACCCGCTTCGTGCCGCGTCCCAGCCTGGGGGCGTCGCTGCTGGAAGCCGACCCACCCGTCGAGGCTGCGATGTTTGTGAGGGGCAACCCCGCGTCGCAGTGCCCGGACGCTGGCAAGGTGCTGCAATTCCTGGAGCACTGTCCCTTCTCGGTCTGCCTGGACTGGCACATGAGCGTGACTGCCCGCGCCTGCACGCTCGTCCTGCCGACGACGGTGTTCCTGGAACGCGGCGACGACTACGTCATGAGCTACTTCCATGACGTGCTGCAGAAGACGACGAAGGTGGCGGAGCCCCCCGAGGGCGTCCGCGACGAGCTGGACATCGTCCGGGACGTCGCCCTCCGGATTGGGCTGCCGGACCGGTTTACAGCCGATTGGGCGCGGCTGGCGGACGTCGAAAACGACCCCCGGCTGATGTCTGCGGGTCCCGGCATGTGGCGCCTCGCAGAGGTGCCGCGCATCCGGGGCACGTTCCACTTCCCCTCCCTCGTGCCCGACGTCCCCGCCCTGCCGGGTATGCTGCGCCTCATCACGGTGCACGTGCGCGACTACATCAACGGGGTCGACCCAGCCCAGGCACGGGAACGCGTCCTGCCTCCCGTGGCATCGGTGTCCACGCAGCTTGCGCGCAAGCGCTGCCTCATCGAGGGCCAGAAGGTGACCCTGCGCAACGCGCTGGGTTCGCTGGATGTGCGCATCCACCTGGACAAGAGCATCGCCACTCAGACCGTCGTGCTGCCACAGGGGGTGGAGGGTGTCAACCTGCTCGTCACTTCCGGACTCACGCCGGATGGCAACTCCTGCATCAACGACAGCTGGGTCCTGATCGAGCCCGCACAGCGATGAAGCGGCAGGACAAGCCCGCAACCACCGCGCCCATCGCAGAGGGTACCGTGCCCCGCACGGAACGGGCCGACCCTTCGCTGGAGGTCATCTCCTACGCCGTCGGGGCCTTGGCGAACGCCTACGGCGAAGCGCAAGACAAGGCCAAATTGCTGCCGCGGCTGACAGCCGCCGCCGTCCGTGTCGCCGCCCTGGCAGTCGGGGACGAAGCCGGCGAACAGCTGACGCGTCTTGCGCGCATGCAGAAAGAAGCCGCGCGCCTCGCGGCCGAGCACCTGGAGCGCAAGAAGCAGCTCTCGTCGGCAGCCGTGGCCCTGGCCCCGTCCACCGACTGGAAAGATGCGCGGTCGACGCTGGACCGGCTGATGCACGAGTGGCGCCTGACAGGCTGGTCGGACGACACGGCGACGGCCCCCTTCCGCAAGGCGTTCAACGACGCCGTAGCGACCTTTACGCGGAGGCAGGAGCAGTGGTTCGACGAACAGCGCATGCGCGGTACCCCCATCCACGAGTACCGCGAGTACCTCTGCACACGCGCCGAGCAGCTGCTCGACGAGATAGACGACACGATGTGGGCAGCCTCGAGCGAGCGCCTGAAACAACTGGCTCAGCTGTGGAAGAAGATGGCACGACACCAGGAGGAACCAGTCCTTTCGGCGCGTTTTGCCGCCGCTGAGCGCGCCTTCGAAGCACAGCGGGACGCATGGTACGATGCCAATCACGCGCGCAAGGAGAAGCTGCTGCACCGCATCGAGACCCTGACGGACACCACGAATGGGCTCGTATGGGAATCAGCGCGGCGCGAAGTCGCGGACATCGAGGAACACGACTGGCGCGAAGCAGGGCAGTTGCCCCATGACCAGCATGAGATCATGGAACGTGAACTCCGGACCGTCCTCGCCGCCTTTCACATCCGCCAGAGTGAAGCCGAACGCGAGGCCCTGAAGCAGAAGGAGAAGGTCGTCGCCCGCATCCGGGCGCTGGCTCAGCGCCCCCTGGACAACTGGAAGGCGACGCGCGCCGTCCTGCTGGAGCTGCAGCAGGTGTATATGGATGTCGGTCCGGTCGCCACAGACAGCGAAGCAGACTTGCTGCAGGCATACCGAGCGGCCTGCCAGGCTGTCGCCGGCAAGCTGGGAACGCTGCGGGGGAACAGCACGGAGAAGCGGGGCGACGTCATCCGCCTCATCCGCGAGCTGACCGACAAGGCCGGCAAGGCTGTCTCATGGCGCGACGCCCGGGACAAGGTTCTGATGCTCCAGAAGCAGTACATGGGTGCCGGACCCGTCGCGCACGCCGAAGGCGAGGGCCTGTGGCAGGAATACCGGGTCGTCTGCGACCGCTTCTTTGAGCTCTACCGCTCCTGGACCGGCGAGAACGTCGAAGTCAAGGAACGGCTGTGCACAGAAGCGGAGGCTCTCCTGGACGAGCGGGACCCGTTCGAGGCCAAGGAGAAGGCCAAGAGACTCCAGCAGCGGTGGAAGTTCTCGGGGCCCGTCCCGCCCGAAGAGAATGAGGCGCTGTGGACCCGCTTCAGCGAGGCCGTCGACAACGTCTTCGAGCGAGCCCGCACCGAGTGAGAGGACATCCACGGCACCTGACCCGAATTGTGAATCCCATAGTGCCTGACCCCAAGGGATTCACAATTGGTAGAGGTCTGATTCGTTACAGGCCGTACTCCTGGCGTGCCAGCTGGAGCAGCGTCTTGGTGTAGCTGGACATGCGGCCCAGCGGAGTGCTGAGCTCCAGGTCATAGGCTGCCTGGTCGGTGCCGGACTTGGCAACACGCAGGGCGAACACATCAACTGTCCATGAGTCCTTGCCATCAACGTTGTTGCCGAAGAACGTCGTCTCCATCGGCCAGAGCGTGCGAACCTCGGGCCTGCCCAGATAGGCGCCGCGGCGGCATAGCCAGCTTGGCGAGGTTGCTATCGCAATGTCCAACGGAGCGGTAGTCCGCAACGCGCCGACAAGCACCGGACTGTTGCGCGCGACCATCACGCCCTGATACTCCTCCAGGTTGTAGTGATGGTTGGTCGCTGATCCCATGAGCGCGCCGAAGTTGCCGATACCCTTGAAGATAAGGCCGGTGGGCGCAGGAACACCGTGATAGGGCTGCGTCGTATCCTGTACGTAGTGCATGGCCCGCGCAAGGTAGCGGAAGGTCCAGTACAGGTCGCCCTTCTCTTTGGCTTTGCCTGCCAGGTCGAAGAAGTACTGCGCCCGTGATGGTGCAACGCCGAAGCGCAGCCAGCCCAGGCCATAGTACTGGTGGCGCCAGCCCTGGGAACCACCCGTCAGCACCTGGAACGGGCTGAAGTTGAGATCCTGGTCCATCTTCCAGTCCGGCTCGTCTGCATAGTTGGTCAGGATGGCGGCGGCACTGGTCACTGTGCCCGGCTTGCCCTCGATGTATTGCAGGACAAAGTTGGGTCCGATCGCGGCGGTATCCACGTCCTCGTAGGTCCACGGCGTAATGGCAATGGTGTCATAGGCCTTGAGCCACTCCTGATCACTGATCATAAGCTTCGTACAGGCTCCGTGGCTGTTCCAGGCGTCCACCGGACTCGCCAGGCAGAACAGCGCAAGGGCGACGACAAGTGCAGCACACAGCAGTTTCCGATTCCTCTTCATGACTCCCCCTTTGTCGAGCGTTCCCATCGCTCGTTTCTCCATGCAAACCTGTTACGGCCGTGCGTTCGACGTCACGATGGCGACGATGCCATCGATCCCGGCCACGATCATTGCCAGTGACATGGAGGGCGTCCCCGGTTTGCCCACCACCTGCTCGGGCAGGAACGGCACGTGAACGAACCCGGCCCTTGTCTCGAGATTGTGTGTGATGATGTGGTCCAGAACACCATAAAACAGATGGTTGCAGACGAACAGTCCCGCCGTGTTGCTGACAGCAGCCGGGAACCCGGCACTGCGAAGCCCGGCAACGATCTGCTTCACGGGCAGCGTGGCCAGGTACGCGGTCGGTCCCTCTGCAGCGATGGGTGCGTCCTCGCGAAGGACGCCGGCGTTGTCGGGAGCCTGCGCATCGTCGCAGTTGACTGCCACACGTTCGATGCTCAGCTCGGCCCGCCCTCCCGCCTGGCCGACCATCACGACAGCGGCTGGATGCAGCCGGTCGATTGCTTCTGTCACCGTCCCGATACTGTCTGCGTACGTCATCGGCACCAGCACGCGTTCGATGTGCGCATCACCCATATCGCCGTTCAGCCGCCTGACGGCTTCCCATGACGGGTTGATGGCTTCGCCGCCAAAGGGTTCGAATCCGGTCACGAGTATCGTCATCATGCTTTCCTCCCTAGGATGGACACAGTATATCCGGACGTGGATTCCGACCAAGCGTCCTTGACGTGGAATGGGGCATCGGTACCATGGCATCAGACAGGAAAACAACATGGCTGCATCAGGAGGAAACGACGACGATGTATCGGCCTACCGTAGCAGAGATCGATCTGGCAGCAATCCGCGACAACCTGCGGGCCATCCGGGCGTGCACCCCGCTCACAACGCAGGTCATCGGTGTCGTGAAGGCTGACGCCTATGGACACGGCGCAGTGCGCGTTGCGGCAGTCCTGGAACAGGAACAGGTCCGGCTGTTGGCGGTAGCGACACCCGACGAGGCTGTCGAGCTGCGCGAGAGCGGAATCACGGCCGAGATTCTCGTCCTGGGACACTCGCCCGCCGATTTCGTCTCATATGCCGTCACGAACAATGTCGCTCTCACGACGGCCAGTCATGCGACGACGGCAATGTACGGAGCAGCGGCGGGCACACAGACCGTGCGCCTGCACTACAAGGTCGACACGGGCATGGGGCGGGCGGGCGTCCTGGCAGACGATGCGACAGAGCAGATCCTGCACAGTGCTGCGGTCCAGCGCGTGGACATCGTGGGTCTGTATTCGCACTTCGCGTGCGCCGAATCCGACCCGGAGTTCACGGCGTTGCAGGCAGCACGGTTTGCGGCGGTCGTGCGTGAGGTGCGTGCGGGCGGCCTCCAACCGGCAATGGTGCACCTGGCCAACTCGGCGGGCATGTTCACGTGTCCCAGCGCCATGCTGGACGGGGTGCGCCCCGGCATCCTGCTCTACGGCTGTCCGCCCGTTCCTGCCCCAACCTGCCCCGTGCGGCCGGTCCTCTCGTTGCGGACAGAGCTGGAAATAGTCAAGGAACTGCCCGCGGGCCACGGCATCGGCTATGGGAGGACATTCATCACGGACCGGCCGACCCGCATGGCGCTCATCCCCATCGGGTACGCCGACGGCTATCCGCGCGGACTGTCCAACAAAGCACATGTCATCCTCCGGGGACGGTTCGCGCCCGTCGTGGGCCGTGTCAGCATGGATGTCTGCGCCATCGACGTCACAGACATCCGCGCCGCGGTGCCCGGCGACCCTGTGACCCTCATCGGCGAGCAGGACGGTCTTGCCATCACCGCCAACGAACTCGCGGAACTCATGGGCACCATCTCCTATGAGGTCCTCACTGGCATCTCGAAGCGCGTGCCGCGCGTCTATATGGGCCGGAGTACCTGACATTCCACACGAGGACATGACAAAACCCCCACCCACAGGTGGGGGTTTTGTCATGATACCGAGGCTACCGCGTCATGACGGCCCGGGATAAGCCACCTCCCCCGTGTTCCTGGAGGGCGGTCCGTATGGCCGCCGAGGGAAACCAGCGTCCGGGGCACGCCGTGAAGCCGGGGATGCCGGTCCTCTCGCTTGGGACCTCGCGATGAAGCATGAGACGGGAGGGTGGAATGACGTGGTGTGCGGACAGCGAACGCAACAGCTGCACCCCGGCGGTGTATTGCACCGCGGGCATGCGCGCCACCTGGAAGTTTCCCAGGAAGCATATGGCGATACTCACAGCGTTGATTCGCGCATTGCCGCAGTTGAATGCGACCATGGCAAGCGGTTGCCCGGCGAACACGACGCCGGTGGGTCCGAGGCCGAAATGGTAGTCGCAGACATAGCCGGGAACGGTGTTCGCCCAGCGCTTCTGGTGGTTGCGCTCGATCGCGGCCCACAGCGCAGCGCCCTCGGGGTCGCACATCCCGAGGGTCGCATCCGTCGCGCTGTGGTGCAGGACAATATGAGTGAGGGGCCGCATCAGGGCGTGACTGCCGAACCATTGACGCGCAGAGCGGTCTCGATGATGTCGGCCAGCCGGTCCAGGCTGGTCTGCATCCGGTCCAGCTTGCCTCCAAAGACCGTCAGCAGGTACACGGAGACGGCGATCGGGAAACCGATGTTGCTGATCAGCGTGACAAGTTCGTCCATGTCGTGCCTCCTTGGCAGGGGGTACCCTGCTCTCGTGTTATGGAGAGGCACGCATGGCGGACGGGCTTGCGACGTCTCCCGGACGGGAGAAACGGTGTCAGACGAGCTTCAGGGCGTGGAAAAGAAGGGCATACAGGACGGCGAAGATCAGGCCGGGAAGGAGGTTGGCCAGCTTGATCTTCTTCAACCCCAGCAGGTTGATGCCGATGGCGATGACCATGAGGCCGCCCGTGGCGGTCAGCTCATTGAGGATATAGGGCTGCATCAGGAACCCCAGCGCGGAGCCCAGCAGGGTCAGACTGCCCTGGATGATGAATACGGGGATGGCGCTGAACGCTACGCCGCTGCCCAGTGTCGCGGCGAGCGATATGCTGATGACCAGGTCGAGGATGGACTTCGTGTAGATGAGTGTGCCATTGCCCGTCATCCCTTCCTGAATGGAGCCAATGATGGTCATGGGCCCGATGCAGTAGATGAGGGAAGCAGTGACAAGCCCCTCTGCCCAGCGGCCGCCAGACGTGACATGAAGCCGCTTCTGGAAACGATCGGCCGCCGCGTTGATCCGGTCCTCGAGCCGCAGGAGCTCTCCCACGATGACGCCGCTCACAATGGCCATGACCATGATGACGGCATTGCCCGTCTTGAGAGCCATGCCGGTCCCGATGGAAACCGTCGCCAGCCCATTCGCGATGAAGATGGCGGTGCGGGTGTCCTCCTTGAGCAACCTGCCGGCGAACATACCCAGCATGCTGCCGACCACGACTGCGACGGCGTTGACCGTCGCGCTCAGGGGGAACCTGAGCACAAAACCCGTTGCCGCCCCCGAAGGGGCGGCAACCAGCGCAGCAATTGCCAAAAGAATACTCATGAACAGATGATGTCCCTAGTCCTTGAGTCCCATCACCTCATACATCGAGAGATACGCCTCGGCGTCGCCAAGTTCCTCGATGGCAGCGATGACAGCATCCTTCGTGTCTGCAGGCAGTGCGCGGTATGCATCCGTGTCGGTGAGTTCGGCGCCCGCCATGAAAACGGATACCGTGCCGACGTAGTCGTCGTCCATCAGTTCAGTGGCCAGCGTGCGAGCCTGGTCCTCGGCCGGGACGAACAGGGCCTGGCCAAGATAGATGACCTCGGACTTCTCGTCTTCGTCGTCACCCTCGTCGTCCTCGGCTTCCTCGTCCTTGCCATCAGTGGCGTCATCTCCGCCCTGGCAGCAGCAGGACCCGCCCTCGGTACGTTCGCCACCGCACTCGCAGTCGTCGTTGTCACCACCGCACGAGCACTCTTCGCCGTCCTCTTCCATCTCGTCGGCCCATGGATGGAACCCCGCAATGCGAACGGTGACGCCGTCGACGTCACGCTCCACGACGACGTGAGACTGATCCTCGTCAAGGTGGTAGTGCCACTTCTTGAGGATCTCTTCGCCTTGCTCGACACTTTCGATATTGTTGACAGCCACCTGGATCAGCATGGGAAACCTCCAATGAACTTGTATGGCATTCATTGTACACGTGTTTGTGTGGGGCGCAAAAGCCTATACACTCTTATTATGAAGAGTGGATTCGTATCTATTTTTGGCAAGCCCAGCGTCGGGAAGTCGTCGCTGATGAATACCATCCTTGGAACCAAACTATCCATCGTGTCACCCAAACAGCAGACCACATGGTACAACATTCTTGGCATCCTCAACAAAAAGGACGCTCAGGTCTGTTTCGTCGACACGCCGGGATATCACAAGGTGAGCAAGAGCAAGCTCAACACGTACCTGGTCGACACGGCACTGCAGTCGCTGGAGGACATCGAGGTCGTGTATTTCGTCATCGACCAGTCGGCCTATCCCGACGCTGAGTACGAGGAGATGATCGCTATCGTCATCAAGCTTGGCAAGCCGATCTTCCTCGTCGTCAACAAGCTGGACCTGGACACGGCCAAGCGCCATGAGATGGTGGCTGCTCCCTTCGTGGAGAAGCTCCATCCGACGGCTGTCTTCCACGTTTCGGCAGCGACCGGCGCAGGCGTCTCACCGCTGGTGAAGGCGACCATCGACGCAATGCCCGTCGGTGAACCCTATTTCGACGACAAGACCCTGACATCCCACCCAATCGAGCTCATCGTTGCGGACACCGTGCGTGAACAGCTGTTCAGCCGCCTGCAGGACGAGCTCCCCTATTCGACGGCCGTCGTCACGGATGACATCACCGAGTCCGCCAAGGGTATCCGCGCCATGGTCAGCGTCTACGTCGCCAAGGACTCCCAGAAGGGCATGATCATCGGCAAGGGCGGTGAACTCATCGCGACCATCAAGGATGTCGCCCGCAAGAACCTCGTCCATTTCCTGGGCGAGCGAGTCGAGCTGGACCTCCGCGTCAAGGTCGAGAAGAACTGGAACCGCAAGCTGCTGACCATGAAACACTTCGGACTGGTGGTCAGCAAGAAGTAGCCTGTCTCTCCTCCCTCGAATGCACAAGCGCCGGGCACAGGCTCGGCGCTTTTCCATATACCTGTTGCTCGGGGTTCGTCCCCACAGGTGGAAATGTGAAGAATGGACGGTCTACGACGGGCCGGGGTTGGCCGCGATAGCCTCGCCTTCGATCAGGTCAGCAGGCTCCATGACGATGGTCCCTCCAGTCACGTACTTGACCGTCCCCTTGCGCGCAACCAGTTCCTTGAGTTCCCAGGGGAAGTTGAGTTCGATGGCGCTGACGCCCCGGAGAAAGTCTGAACGCATGCTGAACCGGACTTTGTCGCCAAGACGCTGCATGCGCACGGACAGTTCGCCGAACGTAGACTGCAAGCCATGGACGTCGATGCCGTCTCCAGCAAACAGCTCGGGCGTCGGCACGGGGATGATGCTCAGGTAGGTGCCGCGTTCGACGAAGATGAGGCTGGTCAGCAGCTCGAGGGCGAGCGCCGTGGCGACGGCGCTGTGCCGTGGACCGGCGAGAGCCCTTCTGGTGTGCAGGTCGACGTAGTCGGGGAGCGCGTCGGACACCCCAAGGTGCTCGAGGCCCTCTGCCATCAGACCATACTCTCCACTCTCACGGCGCAGGACAAGAGCTTTGGCGCACAGCAGTGACAGGCGGATGTCGCCGAGCGAGCCGAGGCAGGGGTTTGCGATGAAGCCGTCGTGCAGCCAGTGCTCGGCGATCCAGCTCATGCTGCCGGTCAGGATGGCGTCTTCCATGCCGTGGGCGCCGAACAGGGCGTAGGCCGCGACCGGCGCTATGTCGGCAAACGTCGCCTTGCCGGGGTCAATATGACTGCCGGCTGCATCTGCCTGCTTGAGCAGCCGCAGCTGGAGGTCGTCACACAGTCTGAGCCGCAGGTCGTCCTTCTCGGAAAGCATGCTCTGATAGCTCTCGATCGCCTTGCCTAGTACCAGATGCAGCATGGGGCCGGAACGCCGCAATGGTCCCAGCAAGCTGATGGCGACAGGCTCCACCGTCGTCTGCGACTGGCTGAGCCAGGTGACGAACTGGTCCGCGACGGGGAACAGCTGTCTGCGGAGCTGCACCTGGCGCGCCGTCTTCAGATGCCAACCAAGAGCGATGACGAGGCTTGCGTACGCAAACAACGCATCCGCCGACAGCGCGGGCCCCGGGGGCAATTGCGCCGCATAGGAGCGCAAGAGGCCGGAAGCCGTGTCGATGTCGCCCACCCGGTCATACGCCTCGACGAGCGCCGGCAAGGCAACGGCATCTACTCCGTCGTCAAACGCCGAAGTCGCAGTGGCCTCAAGAGATGAAAGGTGAAGCAGCTGGTTGGCGGCAAAACGGTTGAGGCGCTCATCGCCTGTGCGATATCCAACGTGTTTCTCCTGCGTTACGACGAGCCGGTGCTCCTGCTCGAGGATCCCGACGCTCTGTCCAAGGAGGAGCGTGAGTTCCTCGTTCTTGAAGGTGCGGTCCCTGTCAACGAAGAAGAAGAACGTGACCTCGGTGTCACCACCGGGTTCGAGCTGGTGATCGAACGCGAGCCGCAGCTGCATGAGACCCGTCGGCGAAACGACTTCGCCGCCAGCATCGGCGTCGACCATGCTGCCAGTCCGGGGATCGTAGACGGTGACCCTGGTGCTGCTCGGTCGCTCACGGGCAAACGCGACATGCTGTCCGTTCAGCATAATGAGGTTCTCACGGGAGAAGCTGAACCGTTCCAGGCTAGTGAGGCCCTCCTCGTCGAACGGCTTGATGAGGAGAACGAGGGTCACGGCGTGAAACTGGTCGCTGGTGTTGCGCAGCCGGAACGTGACTTGAACGAAGGGCAGCTCCATCAGACTATGAGGAAACGCACTCCTGGTCACGGTGAGCTCGGGTGCCGTCATGGCGACGCGGTGGATGCCATCTTCGAAGGAAGCCGTCGTCGCCCTCGGGTCATACGCTGCGGAGGAGCACACCTCGCGCCCTTCCACCTGCGCCACGTAGTCGATGGTGGCAGGCACCAGCGTCAGAATGAGCGTCCCGCATTCATCCGCCCGCACACCCTCCGGGTGGCGGGGCAGACCGAGATGCGTCAGGCGCTCGCCGGTCAGATTGTCCCACGAGGGGATGGTCCCCGCCTCGCCGGCAAGCTGTACTTGCAGGTAGCGTGGCAGCTCCTCGGGCTTGAATAGCGCCGAAGCCGTCTGCGTCAGCACTGTGCGCAGGGTCGCCTCGGATTCCGTGCGCACCTGCCCCGCGCCGCCGATGACCTGCAGCCGATCCAGCACGTCGCCCGCAGCCTGGCTGAGGGTGACGGTGCGGACACGTTTTCTACCCCTCATGCGCCAGCATGGCCTTGACAAACGCTACGAACAGGGGACCGGGCTGAAGGGGCTTGGACGCGAGCTCGGGGTGAAACTGGACGCCGACGAAGAATGGATGACCGACGAGTTCGAGGGACTCAACCAGGTCCTCCTCCGGGTAGACAGCAGCGACGCGCATGCCATGCTCCTCGAAGGCCGCCCGGTACTCGTTGTTGAACTCGTAGCGATGGCGATGGCGTTCGGAAAGCGTAGATGCCCCGTATGCCTCTGCCACCCTGCTCCCTGGCGTGATGGTGTTCTCGTAGACGCCGAGCCGCATGGTCCCGCCCAGCTTCTGCACGCCCTTTTGCGACGGCATGAGGTAGATGACGAGGTCCTCAGCCTCTGGCCTGAACTCCTGGGAGTTCGCGTCGGCAATACCGAGCACGTTCCGTGCAAACTCAATGCTGGCAACCTGCATGCCCAGGCAGATGCCCAGGTAGGGCAGATTGTTGGTACGTGCGTATCCCGCAGCCAGGATCATGCCTTCAATGCCACGTTTCCCGAAGCCCCCCGGGACCAGGATGCCGTCGTACCTGCCCGCATCCAGCAGGCGCGTCCCCTGCTTCTCGACGTCTTCGCTGTCAATCAGGTCGATGTGCAGGTCACACCCGGTCGCCCATGCGCCATGGTGAAGCGCTTCGCGGAGGGACAGATAGGCATCATTCAGCTGAACGTACTTGCCGACGATGGCCAGCCTGCGCGGCGTCTTCGCCTGATCGATCGTCCACGTGAACCGCACCCAGGGCGTCTCGGTCTGGGCCGTGCGGGGCGCCATGTCGAACGCAGAAAGGACGAGGTGGCCGACACGCTGTTCCTGCAGGTAGTTTGGAACCTTGTACACCGAGGTCAGGTTGGGCAGCGAGATGACGTGATCGGCGGGGACACCGCAGAACAGGGCCACTTTGCGCTTCTGGTCAAGCGGCAGTTCCTTGACGCCACGGGCCACGACCAGCGTAGGCTGGATGCCGATCTTGCGCAGTTCGCCGACGCTGTGCTGGGTGGGCTTGGTCTTGAGTTCGTCCGTGGTCTCAAGATAGGGGACGTACGTCAGGTGAGCGAAGATCGAGCTGGCAGGATCCTCAGCCCAGAACTCGCGAATGGCTTCGAGAAACGGCAGGCCTTCGATATCGCCGACCGTGCCGCCGACCTCGACGATCACGAAGTCAGCCTTCGACGCCTCTGCCACCTTCATGACACGGCTGCGGATCTCCCCGGTGAGGTGCGGGATGATCTGCACCGTGTGCCCCAGGTACTCGCCCTTGCGCTCTTTCTCGATGACAGAAAGGTACACCTGCCCGCTGGTGATATTGTTCATGCGGTGCAGGTTCTGGTTGAGGAAGCGCTCGTAGTGCCCCAGGTCCAGGTCGGTTTCCGCCCCGTCCTCCGTCACAAAGACCTCGCCGTGCTCAAACGGGTTCTGCACACCAGCGTCGACGTTGAGATATGGGTCCATCTTGAGCATGGTCACGGAGAAGCCCTCGTCGAGGAGGATGCGTCCCAGCGAGGCGGAGAAGATACCCTTGCCCAGCGACGACATGACGCCACCGGTAACGAAGATAAATTTGCTCATGCTTCCTCCGCGATTGACTGGGGTATGGAACTGCGCGCCACGGTCACGGGCACACCGTACGGTCGCAAGAAATAACGCGCCAGCCCCTCAGCCGGCGCGGGGTCAGAACGATCTTACCTGCCATGCCTGCTCCTTGTTGGACGTGCGTCGCGGAGATCGACGTTCTTGTTGAACCCCATGTTCGCTCCCCATTCATTGTATATGAAAACGGCGGGCCGCCAACCGCGCAGGCCGGCGGTGCATACTGCTGGTCTGCCCCAGACAATGTTATCTCTGAGCGGAGAGCACCCTCAGGACTTCACGCATGAAGTCTGGCAAATCAGCCGGCGAGCGGGACGTGACGAGGTTGCTGTCGACGACAACCGATTGATCGACCCAGATTGCCCCGGCGTTCGACAGGTCATCCCTGATCGTGGCGGTGCTGGTGAGCGTGCGCCCTTTGACGATCCCTGCGCTGATGCCCACCCACCCCGCGTGACAGATCATCGCCACCAGCTTGCCCTTGTCATTCATCTCGTTGACCAGAGCAAGCACGGCCTTCGACCGGCGCAGGAAGTCCGGCGCATATCCACCTGGCACGATCACACCCTCGAACTCTCCCGGCGTGACGTCCGCGATGATCATGTCCGGCGTGAAGGGCACACCGAATTTACCCTTGTAGACACGTTTTTCTGTCGCAACGCCGACCGATTCGAACCCGGCTTCCCTGAGACGAAAATAGGGATAGATAAACTCATGCTCGTGCACCATCTCGTCCAACAGAACAGCAACCTTCTTTGCCATACCGGCCTCCTGTGGCATGCTTGAATTCTCTCCATATTCTAGCCACATAGAGGCATAATGCTATGTGGACACTTGACACCGATCAGACAACCTGAGTGGGTCTTCTGAGCCGATTCACGGTGAGACCGCGCCCTCCGCGTCTTTCCTGCTATACTGAAATAGTGAAACAACTCGGCGTGGACATAGTGGCCGTGGCGCGTATCCGGGCTCTGGGGGAACGGTATGGAGAACGCTTCCTGAACCGTGTCTACTCCGCCTCCGAACTCTCGACATGTGACCGCCCCGACCGCTGGCAGTGTCTGGCAGGCCGCTGGGCCGCAAAGGAGGCTGTCATCAAGCTGCTGCCTCCCACGGACCTTCCGACATTGCGCGAGATCGAGATCGCTCCAGGCCCGGAAGGCGCGCCGATTGCCGTCATCCGGGGGACACCCTGGTTCAATTGTTCCCTCAGCATCAGCCACGAACGCGAGTACGCGGTCGCCGTGGCCATGGTGACCCAGGGAGAATACGGGAGTATGTATGAGAGCGGCGACTCGTAGTCAGATCCGCAGTATCGAGAAACACACATTCAACGAATACGGCATGCCGTCGATTGTGCTCATGGAGCGCGCCGGCCAGGCTGTCGCGGACGCCGCGCTGAACATCGCGGATGAGGACGCGGAAGAGGGACTGCGGCCGCACTTCGTCGTTCTGTGTGGCACGGGCGGCAACGGAGGCGACGGTTTCGTCGCTGCGCGTGACCTCCTGTTCGCTGGCTTCCCCGTCACGGTATTCGCGGTCCCCGTCAAAGGACGTCCCAGCGACGATGCGGAGACGGAGCGCGCATTCCTGGAGCGAGTCGCCCCTGAAAACACGCTAGTCAACGTCACGGACGAAGAGGTCCTGGACAAGATCGAGGAATCGATCGATGAGGACGCCATCGTCATCGACGCCCTGTTTGGCATCGGCCTCGACCGCACGGTCTCCGGAATGGCCGAGGACATTATCACAATCGTCAACGCAAGCCTCGCGCATGCTGTCATCGCAGTGGACATCCCATCCGGCATCGACTGCGACACTGGTGCTGCGCTTGGAACTCCCGTCTTTGCCAGCGATACCGTCACCTTCGGTCTGCCAAAGCTGGGCCTGTACATGGGCGCGGGCGCAGAAGCGGCAGGCGAAGTCCACGTCGAACAACTCATCTACCCAGACATCCTGCTGGAACAGAGTGCGATCCATGCTCAGCTGACCGAGCCCCCCGTGTTCCCGGAACGAATGCGCACCATGCACAAGGCCACGTATGGCAAGGTGGCCATCATCGCCGGCTCTCCCGACTACACGGGCGCCCCCGTCTTTGCCGCTGAGGCTGCGCTCACTGCAGGGACAGGCGTCGTCCACCTCATCGTGCCTCAGAGCATCGCGGACGTCGTCCGTGTCAAGGTCGACGGACCGATCGTCCACGCGTTTGCTGGTGACGTCCTGACCCTCGAGGCGCTCCCTCATATCCTGGAACTGCTGGAAGATACCACTGCGGCACTGATAGGCCCGGGCCTGGGGCGCGACCCCCGAACGCTGGAGGCCGTCCTGCTTCTCGCCGGTGCCTTCAAGGGAACGCTGATCCTGGATGGCGACGCATTATTCGCCTGCTCGGGTCATCTCGATGTCCTGTGGAAACGAGACGCTCCGACGATCCTGACCCCGCACGCTGGTGAATTCGCCCGTCTCGTGGGCCTGACACCCGAGGACGTCGAGAAGAGTGGAACGCTGAGTCCGGCACAGATCCTTGCTGCTCAGGCAAGCGCTGTCGTGCATCTCAAGGGACACCGCTCGCTCACCATACTGCCTGACGGCTCGCTGTACATCAATACGACTGGCAATCCCGGCATGGCCAAGCCTGGCATGGGCGATGCTCTCGCGGGCATCATCCTGTCACTGGTTGCGCGCGGGGTGGCGCCTGACCTGGCAACAGCTCAGGGGGCATACATCCATGGACTTGCCGGAGACGCGGCAGCCGAGGTCATGGGAGAAGAGTCGATGGGAACGCCGGAGCTTATCATGGCTCTGGCCGCTACGATCAAGGAATTGAACGCCGGGTAGCATCACCGGCAGACCACCCACAAGGGAAGGTCAGCGTCACCGACCGGCCATGGCCCGGCAGACCGCATGCAGCGGTCAGAGAGGATCCTGTCACATGAACAACGAAAACGAATCAGTCACGTCGGAAGACCGCGAAGAATGTCTGGAAGCACTTTGCCGTCTTGAGCAAGCGCATCACTCCTCGACGGCGGCGGACTTGGCCGCAGAACAGGACCTCGCCGGCAGGCGGCTCACCGACTTGCTGCTCGACCTGGTGATGTCCGGCGACGTCACGACCGAGGGGTCGTCGTTGAACCTGACGAAGAAGGGGCGGGCGACCGGCAGGCGCATCGTGCGCCGGCATCAGCTGGCTGAGCGGATGCTGTGCATGCTGGGACTGCGGAAGGACGCCGCCCACCGAGAGGCATGCAAGCTGGAACACGTCCTGACCGACACGGATGCTGCGGACCTCGAGAAGCGTATGGCAATGGTCATCGGCATGGTCGACCTCGGGGCTGTCACGCTGGACCAGGCAGACACGGGCAAACCCTACCGCGTGCGCTGGATACGCGGAGGCCAGGTGGTCCGGAGGCGGCTGGAAGACATGGGACTGGGGCAGGGTTCGACCGTGACGGTCTGCAACCGTCAATCCGGAGGACCAGTCGAAGTCGAAGCCCACGGGGCGTGCGTTGCCCTCGGGCGCGGCATTGCCCTGAAGATCCTCGTCACGCCGGAGGACCAGTGATGGCATACTGTGAGGTCACGCCACGCATCGTACGCGGGCAACGTTTCGACCTGACCATTGCGCTGGCCGGCAACGCCAACGTCGGCAAGTCTGTCATCTTCAACGCCCTGACCGGCATGAACCAGATCATCGGCAACTGGCCCGGCAAGACCGTCGAACTGGCGGAGGGTTCCTTCGACTACAAGGGGAAGCACATCCGGGTCGTCGACCTGCCCGGCATCTATTCGCTGTCAACGTACTCGCAGGAAGAGGTAGTCAGCCGCGAGTTCATCGCTGAGGCCCAGCCGGACGTGGTCGTCAACGTGGTCGACTCGACCGTACTGGAACGCAACCTGTATTTCACCCTTCAGCTCAGGGAACTGGGCGCGCCACTCGTCACGGCGCTCAACCTCATCGACCTTGCGACCAAGGAAGGCCTGGTCATCGACGAGTCGAAACTTGCCTCGCTCCTGGGCGTGCCTGTCGTCCGGACGTCGGGAGCTTCAGGCAAGGGGCTGGACGCTCTGGTCGACGCCTGCCTGGCGACGGCGGACAGACCTCCCGTTGCACCGGTGGCCTACGGCAAGGAGGTCGAGGGCGCCATCCGGGCGCTCGAGACGGAACTTGGGGGGGTTACTCTGCCCGACAGCCTGGTCCACTACGCTCCGCGGTTCCTCGCCATCAAGCTGCTGGAGGGGGACGCTGAGATCATGGGCCGCTGGGGAGGGAGCAATTCCGTGACGGAGGTGGCAGCTGGACTTGCGCACGACCTGGAACAGATCCATGGAGAATCCGGCGCAAGCATCATGTCCTCTGAACGGTACAGTGCCTGCGCCCGCATCGCCGCCGCATCGGTACGGCGGCCCGAACGACGCGACGACGCACCGGGCGACCGCCTGGACAAGGTCCTGCTCCATCGCGTTTTCGGATGGGTGACATTGGTCATCGTCATGTTTGCCGTGTTTGGTCTCATCTTCGTCCTGGGGGGCCGGCTCTCCTCTGTCCTGGACGCTCTCTTCGGCTCTCTGCAGAACGCCTTTCTGGCTCTCCCCATTGTCCCATGGCTGCGAGACTTTCTCTGGGGCGGCGTCCTGCAGGGTGTCCTGGCAGGCGTCTCTATCGCTCTCCCCTATATTGTCCCGTTCTACATTGTCCTCTCGTTCCTGGAGAACTCGGGATACATGGCCCGCATGGCATTCCTGACCGACGCCATCATGCACCGCATGGGCCTGCACGGCAAAGCGTTTATGCCCATCATCCTCGGATTTGGGTGCAATGTGCCCGCCGTCCTGGGGACGCGCATCATGGAACGCGACCGGGACCGCTTCATCGGCGGCGTGCTTGCGTCACTTGTCCCATGCTCGGCGCGCACCGTCGTCATCCTGGGACTCGTGGGCGCCTTCATGGGTTTCTGGCCCGCGCTGTCCCTGTATCTCATCAGCCTCGTCATTATCTTCGTCGTCGGACGCCTGCTCAACCGGTTTATCCCGGGCACCAATCCTGGACTCATCATGGAGATGCCCAGTCTCAAGTGGCCGCCCCTGCGCATTACCCTCAAGCAGACATGGTTCAGGCTCAAGGACTTTGTGGTCTTCGCATTCCCCATCATCGCGGGCGGCTCCGTCGTGCTGTACGTTTTCGGCAAGCTGGGATGGGTGACCGCTTTCGCGACATGGGCTGCGCCCTTCACCGAAGGCATTCTGGGGCTTCCTCCCGCGGCGCTGGTCGTCCTCGTCTTTGGGATCCTCCGCAAGGAACTTGCCCTCATCATGCTGGCCACGCTGATGCACACCCCCCATCTAGGAACCGTCATGACACCTCAGCAGATGTACATTTTCGCCTTGATCGTCATGCTCTATGTCCCCTGCGTCAGTACCATCGCAGCACTGAGACGCGAGTTCGGCACCAGGCGCGCGACACTTGTCAGTGTGGGCGAGGTCGTGCTGGCGCTCGTCCTTGGCGCCCTGGTCAACTGGGGCTGGAACCTGGTGTCGCTCATCCACTAGGCGAAAGCGTCAACGTCCTGCGGTCTAGAGCACGTTTCTACGCCACAATACTTTGACAAAACGACTTGGAGGGCAATAATGAGTGAGGTGATGCAATGACACAGGAAAACCTGAGCGACCGGCTGAATCTGTACGAAGCGATGTTCGAGCGCAACCCCCGCGATGGGCTGGTCAGCGTTGGCAAGACCTATCTCTACATCCTCTCCAACCGGCCGCAGGATGCGCTCAAGTCCGCCCTTGAAGCGTCGCTGTCGGTTTCCTCCAAGAGCCTGCGCGTCCAGCTGGCCATCGCGCTGGGGTACTTCCTCCGCAACAAGCCCGGCGAAGCCCTCATCGAAAGTCGGTACGCGCTCAACATCGATCCTGCCAGCCCCCTCTGCCATCTGGTCCACGCGAGCATCCTGCTGGCTCTCCGGCGCACCGACGAAGCCAGACTCGCGTTCCTGAAGTGCCTCTCGCTCTCCTCCGACAACACGTTCCTCACTGACCTCAGACTCCGCAACCACAGGGCCATCTGTGCCGCCCAGCTCCAGAACCCGCTTCTCGCTGCATACAGCAACCTCAGACTGCGCGTCCCGGACATGACCGAGTCCGATGTCCAGCAACTGGTCGAGCAGAACCCGACCGACCCTGTGCTGAAGGCACTGTCTGCTTCTCTGCAGCGGCGCAGCGGCAAGATCCGTGAGGCCCTCGTTCTGCTCGAGAGCGGCCTGGCAAGCTATGAAGCATTTCCTGAGAGACTCTACCTGCTGTGGAAGACCTATGACGACCAGCTCGGCAACCATCAGAAAGGGGAGCTCTTCGTCCGCCGCCTGCTCGAGGTTGACCCGCTCAATGACCGGGCCACCGGTCTGGGCTACTCCAACCTCGACGAGGAAACGCTGCGCCATATCAACTTCATCAAGTCTCTCGAAGACCTTCCCGATTCCATCTTCGCCATGGTGCTACCAGTGTGGGAACTGGAGAACCTCATTGGAACCACCGAAGCGGATTCCCTCGACACCACGGCCCTGACGCCGTGCGAGCAAAAGACTGCTGCTGCGCTTGAGAAAACCTTCACCCTTCCGGGCCCTTCCCAGCAGCCTCGTGTTCCTGAACCGGAAACACCTCCCGAGGCCTCCCCGGCGGTCGCTTCGCTGACGACCGAAGAGCCGGCAGTACCATCACAGCCGATCATGGCCCACATGGCGAGTATGCTGGAACAGGCACAGCTCATCGCGCGCGACTTGCGGCCGACACCCGCACCGGCTCCGATGTCCCGTGCGCCGGTCAACATCGATCCCAGCGTCGTCCGGGCTTCCACCCCGGAATCAGCCACGGAAGAACTCAGCCGAGTGTCCGCTGTCCCTCATCATATCCCCACGAGCATTCGGGAGCCAGTATCTGTGCCCAACTCAGGCTCCGAGCTCACTTCTTCCGGACAACCGTCGCAACCGGCCGCACCCGCTCACATGACGATGCGATATGCCAATAGTCTGCTGGAAGACTCACGATTCGAGGAAGCATTGCAGGCCTTCCTGGAACTGAGTCATACCAGCTAGCCTCCAGCCGGAGCAGAGTCGCGCCCGTCCCGTGAACAATGCCGGAACATCGGCCGTCTAATAGCGGGTGATGCGATGAGAACACCGAGACTGATTTCCTGCCTGATCGTGGGCATACTGTGTTGCTCACTGCTGGCGCCGGTCGCCGGTGCGACATCGACGTTCACGGCCGACCTGGCCCTCTACAGGACCAACAACAAGGCGACTTCGGATGCTGCGCGCGAGCTGGCGACCTACGTCACCACTGAAGTGCTCTTTTCACGTTCACTCAAGAAGCCTGCTCGACAGGCCCCTGTCCTCGTCCGCACCTACCGGATCGCGCTCGACCAAGTGGTCAGGGCAAACAGACGCGTTGCCCGGGACCAGCGTGTCAGTGATCGGCTTCTTGCCGACGTCCTCGCACTGGCCGGCGAGAAGCGCATAGAAGCCGCATGGATCCTTTTGAAGAGAGGTGCTGCGGGACAGGAGCGTTTCCTGACGACCATCGCACGGACCCGCCTTCTTGTGGACAGATGCAGGGCACTACATGCCCAGCTCACGCGGATGGGAGGGTAAGGACGAGTGATGTTCGGTATCATTCCGGGCCTCATTACGGCTCGACTGACCGCACTGCTGGGCGGTGTCGTCGTTGCACCGTTCGTGATGCTGTTCATGGTTCGCTACAACGCGTACCGCCTTCCAGTCAGGCTTTCCTGGTTCAAGGCATTTCTGGTATCTTCCGTCTCGTTTTGTCTGCTGTTTGGACCCCTGATCCTGCCTCGTATGACAGCGCTGCTGCGATTTTCGTTCATCCGGGGAACACTATTCCAGGTACTGCCCTGGGCGGTCCTCTGGTTCGTCGCAGCCTTCGTGTTCGCGTGCCTGGTCGTTTCGGCGGTGCTGGGACTGTCCTTCAGACAGGCCGTGTCATGGTGGGGCGTCGCCTTCGCCGCAACACTGGCTGTCAGCTGGATCGGGGCACTGGCCGTCGTCCTGCTGTACCGGTATCTCATCCTGCCAAGCCTCACCGATTTCTTCTAGCATCGATGCTCCTGGATTTCGAGACCCTCATGAACAGTTGTGCACACGAAATCTACGCATACCTGGTCGCACGAATGGGTAACCGGTTCGACGCGGACGACGTCTTTCAGTCCACGTTCTTCAAGGTGCGTCATTTCCTCCCGTCCTTTCGCGGCAACTCCGCCCCAACGACGTGGGTCATGAGGATTGCCATGAATGAAGCAAGCAGCTTTCGCCGGCGCAAGGGACGGGAACTTCCCCTCCTGACCCCGGGAGACGCCCTGCCGCAGCCGGGTATGGATGGGGTGGGGTACGACCCGGTGCAGGCCGAGAACGTCCAGGACGTCGCAGCAGGCATGCGGCACCTTCCGGGCAACCTGAGAGACGTGTTGTATTTCTACTACTACAAGGAAATGTCCTACGAGAAGATCGCGGAGTTCATCGGGAAGCCCGTGGGGACCGTCAAATCGCGCCTCTTCCGCGCGAAGGAAGAGCTGAAGGCCTTCCTGGAGGCACATCGTGACCATCGAACACAATGACGACGAGCTTGAGCAGCTGCTTCGGACACACTATCACGCGACTGTCGACGGCGTGAGGGTACCGGAAGACCTGCTGCACCAGGTCCTGACAGCAACCGAACCGCAGCGCGGGCGCACAGCCCGCTGGACGCCAGTCCTGGCCTTCGCGCTGGCCGGCGCCTCGTTCCTCATCATCCTCGCCTCCTCGCGCGTTGTCGAGGTTCTGCTCAGCTTCTAGACTGCCTTCTCGTTCACAAGTCTTCCCGACTCTCGCTCCGACCGGTCAGTGCATGGCCCGGGTGCGGTTTGCATTTTCCATGGGCACGCTATAGTTTCTCTATGGAGAGGGTTTGCAGACCGTGAGATCCCGCGAACGCAACATAGCCAGAGCACTCATTCTGCTCCGGTACGCCGTCATTGCTGGAGGCAGCGTCTGGTGGCTTCTTGCTGTGCTCACCCAGACCCCTGGTCCCATCGGGCTCGTGCTTCTGCCCGGGCTCCTTGTCACCAGCATCGCCTTCAACGTTGCGCTTGACCTCATAGAACGTTTCGCGCCCCGTAGCGGGGCGGTGCGCGCCCTCCTCCGCCACCAGATCCTGTTCGACGGCATCGCCATGAACCTCTTCGTGGGTGCGCTGGGCAGTCCCCTGCTGATGGGCAAACCCATGTTCTATGGCGGAACGCGCATCCTGCCGTTTGACGTCAGCTTCGTCGTCAGTGGCACCTTCGTCGTCATCGCGTCCATCCTCCTGCAGAACGGGCGCTTTCCTCTGTACCTGATGGCAGCCCTGGCAAGCCTTGTGGCAAGCCAGGCATTGTCGATTGCTCAGCAGCAAGGCAGCGGCTTCCTGCAGGCGCTCCGGTCAGCCAACTGGGGGGAGATTGGCGCAGGGATGCTTGCGGTCGCAGGCGTGGGGATCCTGTCGTATACTGCCGATGCACATGTCAGGCACAGTCTTCGCGCCATGGATACCCGCGTCGCCGATGTCAGTCGCGACAAGGACCGCATGCAGGCCGCCTTCCACAAGTTGTCCTTCCTTACCGCCATCATCCAGGACATGGCTGCATCTCAAGCCTATCAACAGGTCCTGGAGGCCATCACGGACCGCGCAGCGCTGTTCTTCTCAGCCGACGACGCCATGATAGCAACCATTGATGCGGATATGGAACACCTGTCCGTCGTCGCCGCCAAGAGCGAGTACCGCGAGGCTCTCTCGCACCTGCGGATCCGACGGGGAGAGGGGATTCTGGGCAAGATCTTTGACGGCGACACCCCCGAGCTTATCAAGAACGCTCTGCTGGACCCGCGCGCCATGCAGATCTACGGCACCCCCGAAGAGCCCGAATCGATGATGGTCGCTCCACTGCGCAAAGGCAGCCAGAAGTACGGCCTGGTATCTGTCAGCCGCATTGGCGTCGAGAATCCGTTCAACGAAGACGACCTGGCGCTGTTCACGTCATTTGCAAATATTGCAGCCTCAGTGCTGGATAATGCCACGATGATGGAGGCTCTCAAGCGCAAGAACTTCACACTGACCGTCACCAACCAGCTGTCCTCCGCTATCGTCTCCCCCCTTCCGTTCGAGGAGGAGATCAACAGGTTCCTCTCCATCATGAACAACGCGTTCCAGCTGTCGCGCATCAATCTGCTGATGGTGGAAAATGACCACGTCAACCACTTCTTTACGGTGCCGCCGCCCAAGTCCCCTGTCTCGCCTCAGGAGATCATTGCCCGCATGAACGCAGGAGCAGGTGCCCTTGGACAGGCGCTGCGCGAACGAACGATCGTCAATGTCCCCAACATCGCCGATCATGCCAACTACGCCATGGCCGATGAGGTGACGCGCAGTGAGCTGGCCATCCCGATGAAAAATGCGGAAGGGCGAGTCATCGCTGTGCTCAACCTGGAAAGTGGCCAGCGCGACTACTTCACCAGCGACGTTGCGGCGGACGTCCTGGCAGTCGCCGGAGAGGTACAGGGATTCCTGCAGGTCAGGCTGATCTGGGAAGAAGTCAAAGAGCAGCGCAATATCCGCGAAGCCATCAACAGGGCAGAGCTGGAAAACATCGACGTCTCGACGGCCGAACAGGCAACAGCGCATCTCAGTCGCCTCTTGCAGCGAATCCTGCCCGGGCCAGGGAGCGTCGTCCTGCTGGAGAACTCGGGCAACACGGCACGCGCCTGGACTGCCATACGGGCAGCCAGCACGGAAGAGGCAGAACCTGTCCGTCTCTTCGAAAGCGAGCTGCGGGCCCGACTGGCTGTAACGCACTCGTTGTCGCGCTCGGTCACCGGCCTGCTCCAGGGTCGCGAACTGCTGGTGCGTCAGCTGGACTTCGAGCAACGCCTCGTGGGCTTCGTCATCGTGGGCATCGGGGACCACAGACTGCTGACTGTCAGCGAGACCGGTGCATTCGACCTCTTCATGGCCTATGCGGAGTCCATCGTACAGAAGATCTTCGTGAAGCAGTGCTCCGCCCTGCTCACGAAGTATCAACTCGCGGCAAAGGAACTGTTCGACACCTCCTTCAAGCGCACAGACCTGCGGCAGTTCCTGTCTGCCACGGCTCGCAAACTGCAGGATGTCATGGAGGCGGACGGATCGGCATACATCCCCTTCGACGCGGAGTCCAGACAGCTGGTCGTCAGCCAGGCTGACATCATCGGGTTCACTCCGGAGTCCGGAGTCGAGCCGGGTATCCTGGCCGAAGCGTTCAGCAGTCCCAGCATTTCCGTCGTCCACTCTGAAGTCTCGAACACGATGGTTCCACTCGCTCCAGGGGCCATGACCGAGCTGACGCTCCGGATGACACTCGAAGGCATCCTGTATGGTGTTTTGTACATGTCGTTCAAACGCCCCGTGCTTCTCACGGACGAAGAGCGGCACATGGTGGAGGCTTTCGTCTCGGACTGCAGCCTGGTCGCTGAGAACATCCTGTACGTCCATCGCATCGACGAGCTCTCGGTGACCGACGAGTTGACGGGCCTGGGCAACTATCGCGCGTTCGTGACGCACTCCGTCGAGCAGTCGGAGCGCACAGCACGGTTTGGTGAAGTGTTCTCCCTCCTGTTCTTTGATATCGACGACTTCAAGAAGTACAACGACACCTACTCCCATCTGGACGGCAACCTTGCCCTTCAGAGCATCGCGGACATCCTGCGCCATAGCATTCGCAGTGTCGATTCAGCCTACAGGTACGGCGGCGAGGAGTTCGTCATCCTGATGCCCGAGGCCTCTCGCACCGATGCCCGCAAGGCCGCCGAGCGTATCCGCGCATCCGTCGAACGCAACAGCGCTCGTGACCACCGCCACTTCCGTACCGTCGTCACACTGAGCGGCGGCGTGGCAAGCTTCGAGGACCGCGTGTCCGACCCAAAGAACCTGCTCCTGCTCGCCGATCTTGCCATGTACCAAGCCAAGAAGAGCGGCAAGAACACCATCTACGTCCTGGACAGCCTGGCCAGTCAGAAGCGGACTACGCCAGGATCGCAGCAATAGACGGCCGCTTGCTCCCTGTTCGTTGCATCTGAGGACGTTTTCCGTATACTTGTTCTGTTCGTGTTCCTACCATGCGGAGAGGTGGCTGAGCGGCTGAAAGCACCCGCCTGGAGAGCGGGTTGGTGGGTAACCCCTGCCACGTGGGTTCAAATCCCACCCTCTCCGCCAGTCTGGAACCGTCCATGTCTGTGGTCAGATGCTCACGTCGGATCAATCCAGGTCGCCCATGCACAGATATGATGCTGTCCTCTTCGACGTCGACGACACGCTGCTGGACTTTGACGCCAGCGAGGAAGCAGCATGCAGGCACGTCTTCGATTATCGCACCGATTCCCCTGCTACCCCGTTTGCTCTGTTTGCCGCAGCGTTCCGCAGTGTCCACAATGCCACGTGGAACCTCTACATGGCGGGAACCGTCGGTCGTGCAGACGTTTTCCGCGTGACGTTTGAGGAGCTTGCCGCCATGGGGTATCTGGACGGCATGGACCCCGCTGTTGCTGCGCTCACATGTCAGGACTGGTTTGTCCTCCACAGCGTCCCGGAGCCTGAAGCACTGCGAGTCCTGGCACTTCTCCACACGCGGTACAGGACCGGCGTCGTCAGCAACTACGAACTTGCTGACATCCAGCGGAAACGGCTTGCCACCTCGGGGCTTGCCGAGCTCCTCGATGTCGTGGTCATCTCCGGCGACAGCGGCGTCGAAAAGCCGGACCCAGCCATATTCGACGAGACGCTTCACCAGCTCGGCCTGGGACCGAGCGAGTGCCTGTTTGTCGGCGACTCGCTCGCCAGCGACGCCGCAGGTGCCCTAGAGGCCGGCATGGATTTCTGCTGGTATCGCCGGCATCATACGGCGCCATTTGCGCCGACCACGGCAGTGAACGTCATCGACTCGCTCACCGAACTCCCTGCCCTGCTCGACGCCCCTGATTTTCCTGCGCGGTGAGCTTCCGGTTGACCAGGGAGCCGCTGGAGACTACAATAAGTGGCGACCTGACGGCTCAACAACTTCACTTGAGCCCATGAGTGGCCAATTGAGGTGACCTGATGGCACAGTACACGTGCACCGAGGCTACGGCATCCCCATGAAATGGATTCGATTGCAGGAACGACGCGTCCTGCCTCTTCGAGGCGTCGGCATGACTGGCAGGGCCACCGTCGCCATGATGACAGCCAACTTCAACGTCATTGAGACATTTGTCCTGCCTGGAACCGCGTACCGTCATGCACTTGCGGGAGCACGAACGCTGGCTGATGCCCGGCGCGCGCTGGAGAAGTACGACTTCACCGCAGACACGCCCGCCTTCGCCCGGCTGGTCGAATCGGCCGGCCCCGATATTGTGGAACGATGCTCACCGGTCGTGCCACGTTCGTGGGTCTGGTTCGACCCAGAGGCCTTCGCCACACCTCAGGTCTTCTACGGACTCACAGGGCTGCAAGACGGTATCCGGGAGTCATGGCTGCGACTTCTGGACATTCAGACCATCCGGAGAGCCCGCGACGCTGGCATGACGGAGGCCACGTACCTGTCGACGGCCTCCATGGCAGTCCTCGCACAACGCGCCGAGCTCCACCCCGGACTCTCGGGCCGCTCCTGGTCGCCCAATGCCAGCCTCGGCGAGCCGAATGCCATCGTGCAATGTACGCTGGGTACGGGTGACGGGGAAGCTGCTGCCTGGGAGTGGACCGTCAGGACGACCGGCGAGGTCATCCGGCGGCCAACCCCGTCGCCCGCTGACGAACGCCCTGTTATCCAGTCTGCACGTCTGGCAGCGCTCCTCGGTGACCGGATGGCCATGCCCTGCACCCTCGACTGGATCTGGGACGGCCAGGAACTGACGTTTCTGTCTGCCCTTCCTGCCCCCGCGCACGCCTCCGCACGAACATTCTCACGACGCGCGCTGGCTCGTCTGATACCACGTCCACTGGGCCCGATGGCCGCCGGTATCGTGGTCGAACTTCTCCACGATTTGTCGGAGGACGCTGGGGCACTGCTGCTCGGAGGACGGATGCCACCAATTCCACCGGATGTCGCGAGAGTCTTCGACGGTTCCGTCTACATCGACTCGACCTTCGCCCGCAACCTGCTCGACCGCACCGGGCTGCCGCGAGACGCGCTGGACGATTTGCCGCTGCAGCAGACAACTGCCAGAGCCAGATTATCCGCCACGTCCCTCTTCCGTCTTCCACGCGTATCGCGGGCGGCGGTGGCCGTTCGGCTTGCCGTGCCTCGCCTGGAGCAATGGATCAGCGACAACAGAACCCACCTCGCGGAACTGGACGGCGTCCAAGTCGAGGCCCTGACCGGCGACGACACGCTGGCCAACCTGCAGCAGCTGCTGACCTTCATGCGTCCTCTCGTTCTGGACCTCCTCCTGCTGCTGGTTTCGTCCTCGCTCCGGGCAGACGACCTGAAACGTGCGCTGGCACACCGCGGCATCCAGGAGTATCTCGACGAAGCACTGGAAGCAGCCAACGACACGGCCGGCCTGGACCCGTGGACGCACCTCGACCGCATCGCAGCCAGAGTCTCCGACGATACCGCACTCCTCGCTGCCGAAGCGATAGCGAAGGGGGATACCGAACAGGCCTTGCACGACCTGTGCTCAGACCTCACGGTCGAGCGTGACCTGGAAGCCTTCATGCGGGCGTTCGCCTTCTTCAGGACATCGATCGTCGATGTCGGATCTCCGACCCTGCAGGAACGCAGTGACCTGCTTCCTGTCGCCCTGCTGCGGGCACGCAAGACCGGGGCAGCGGCTCGTGTGGAAGCAGCCCGTGATCCGCTCGCCTGGCTGGACTCGCTTCCCGGTGGCAACAGCATCCTGCTCAGGAAGAAGTATCAGGCGATGATCCGGACATCCGCCGTCACAGAGAAGGCCTGGTTCTACGTCGCCAAGTCGCTGTCGCGTGCCCGGATGCTCCTCCTGCATGCAGGAGATCTTCTTGCCGAGCAAGGACGGCTGGACCGTTGCGACGACGTCCTGTTGCTCGAACGCGACGAACTGAAACAGGACGGGGATCTCAGGGTGATTGTGGCCGAACGCGCAGCCATCGTCCAGAGCAACATGGCATCGACTGCGCCAGAGGTCATCGTCGTCGAGTAGTTCTGCCAGGCAGTCAGCGCCCATGAACATCCTTCCATGCAAAAAGGCCGGCAATCCTGCCGGCCTTTTCCTCGTTCACGAGCAACGATCAGTCGCGTTTGAAGGGCAGCTTGGGGACCAGATAATTCACGAAAGCTCCGAAGTTGCGCGTCTGCATATAGATCGTGCCCGGTCCGGTGAGATCTACGACCAGACCCTCACCGGAGAACAGCGTCTGCTTCAGACCTCCGACCGTCCGGACGTGGTACCCCATCGTCGCGTCGAAGGCAACCATATGGCCAGTGTCCATGACCAGCTGCTCTCCTGGAGCAAGTGTGACCGCATGGATGGCACCGTAGCTGGACATGAAGAGCATGCCCACGCCGGTCGCTTTCAGCACAAATAACCCCTCCTTGGAAAAGAACGTCCGGGCTCCGCCCCACTTGGTATCGAGCTCGATTGACGGAGAAGACACAAGGAATGAGCCGGACTGGACGAACAGGCTCTCGCCCCTCATCTCACGGGCTGCGATGTCGCCCACCATGGTCGGGGCGAACGTCACGGCCCCAGGTCCATCCTGTGCCGTAAAGGTGTTCTGAAACAGGCTCTCACCCCCGACGGCGCGCTTCAGTGCGCCAAACAGGCCACCCTTCGCACCGGTTTCCATCTTGACATTCGGCGTCATGCTGACCATGGCATCCGATTCAGCGATGACAGACTCAGACGGGTCGAGCTGCAATTCGAGCAAGGAGTAGGACGGCTGATACATGATCTTGTATTGCATGAGTACCTCCTGTCAATTGGGCGCAGCTTCACTTGTACTGTCCCTACATGCAGGGTACCAAGCATGCATGGGTTGTCAACCGACGCACGGAACCCAGGAGGAACAGTGTGGCACAATCGCGAAGGAATCGAGCGCTCGACACCCTCCCCCGGCGGTCCGACGGGCCTGTCGTGTGCTGGATGCAGCGTGACATGCGCGTCTGAGACAACTGGACCTCGCTGGAGGCCGCGGACCAGGCCAGTTTCCCGTTGGCCGAACGCTTCCGTGCGAACTTGTTGCCGAGACTGCGCCTGACGCTACAATGCCTGTGGGGGTGATGTCATGCAACTGGAGCTGGTAGCGGTCACAAAGGACGAAGACCTGAATGTCATCATTGGACAGACGCACTTCATCAAGAGTGTCGAGGACATTTACGAGGCTGTGGTGAACGCCGTGCCCGGCGTGAAGTTCGGGCTGGCGTTCAACGAGGCGTCGGGAGTTTGCCTGGTGCGGTGCGCCGGGACGGACCAGCGCCTGATCGACCTCGCACGGGACAACGCCCTGGCCATCGGCGCGGGACACATCTTCGTCCTGTTGCTTGGCAATGCCTTCCCCGTCAATGTCCTGAACGCCATCAAGACCGTGCCGGAAGTCTGCAGCATCTTTGCTGCCACGGCGAACGCACTCAAGGTAATCGTCGCAGACGATGGAACCGGCCGAGGCATCCTGGGCGTCATCGACGGAGAGAAGCCAAAGGGCGTCGAGGGCGACGGCGACGCGGCAGACAGAAAGGCCTTGCTGCGGCGGTTCGGCTACAAGTTCTGAGGCAGTCTACTTCACCTGTGAGAATCGACTGATCTCCTCGTCGCAAACTGCCGTCGTACGGTCGGGATTGTCGGGAATACTGCGGTGTGGACGCGACGCCGTGCTAGAATCCGTGCGGTGTGAGGAGAACGATGAGCACGATCGTCCCGATCAGCCAGACTCCTGTCATCGTGGCTCCGATCACAAGAGCCTTGTGCGCCCGGCGCCGGTCGACGTCGGTTCCCCCGACGAGATCGAACATATCCTGGGCTTCGCGCGCGAACAGAACCGCGAGAAGACCGAGAACGATACCGGCCACCGGCACAAACAAGGACGCAAGGGCGAAGTGCCAAGCGAGCGTCGCCAGCTCAGATTGGCGCTGCATGAGACTACTCAGACGTATGTGCGTGGGGTCGAAGAATGTGTCGAGGGTATGATCCTGAGAGGTGTCTGCTGTCGCGGCTCTCGGCGCAGCAACATCCTTCTTGTGCGACCCGGCGACCGGCATCCCGACAGGAGTCTGATCCTCGTGTTTGTTCCTATGTCTTCTGGCTCCCATGTCCTTATCATATCAAATCATGGGCTTGAGTAAAGCAGCGCGTTCCATCATCTCAATTCAGCGTGAATAAGGAAGGGGTGTTGATCCGCAGGTGATGCAGGAATGGATTCCCGCCTTCGCGGGAATGACAGAGCGCGCGGGAGTGACGTAGGCGGTTAGACGACCTCGCCCGTCTCCTCGCCCGTGCCACGGATGATGTGATACCTGTGGACCAGGGCAACACTGGGAGCCAGTGTCCCGCCGACGGAGCAGTACTTCTTGGCGGACAGCCGGACCGCCTTGGCAACGTTCTCTGTAAGAACACTGTCACTGGTCAGGTAGTAGTCGACGCAGATGCGGGTGAACCGGTGGGGGTGCTCCTCCGCACGTTCGCCGGACAGCTCGACGCAGAATCCCGCGTATGATTCTTTCATCTTGGCAAGGATCGACACGATGTCCATCCCTGTGCATCCGCCAAGTGCCATCAGTAGCAGTTCCATAGGATTGGACCCCGCCCCGTGACCGCCACCCGATTCGGACGTGTCCAGAACGACCCAGTGATTGGAAGGACCGCGTGCCACAAATGTGAGTCCTTCCGTCTGATGAACTTCGGCGTGCAACATATTGTCTCCAGCCATGGACCATCCCCTGTCGACAAGTCGGCCGCCATGAGCCGCTGGTCTCAGTGTAGCCCTGCGGGCGGCAGCTGCAAGACGACTTGTTCAGGAAGCCAGCAGGGACTCGTGACGCACGATGACAGACCGCGGATAGGAGACGGTGACGCGTGTGCCGACACCTACCGTGCTCTTGATGTCGAGGTGACCACCTTCGATCTCTACGAGATCCTTGGCGATGGGAAGACCGAGGCCCAGGCCTCCACTCCTCCTGTTGCGCGAGCGGTCCCCCCTGAAGAAGCGCTCGAACACGTGCGCCAAGTCTTCTTTGGAAATCCCGGACCCGGTATCCTCGACGACGATGCAGACACTGTGTGACCCATCGACTGCGCTGGAGAGTGTCACGCAGTTTCCCGACGGCGTGGCAGTGATGGCGTTGCTCAGCAGATTGGCCACTGCCCTGTCGAGAAGCTGACGGTCGAGATGAACCTTCGCATGCGCCTCGAACTGGTGTGACAACAGGACTCCACGGGCCGCAGCGATCGGGGCAAATCTTCGCCAGATATACCCCAGCACTTCATCGACGTCGAAGTCTGACTCCTCCGGCTTGACGGCATTGTTGTCGATCTGGGCAAGCTGCCGCAATTCGTTGATCATGATCTCGAGATTGGCCGTCTCCTGGGAAATCGCCTCTGCCGCCGAATGCAGCTCCTGGGGGCTGGAGATCAGCCCGGCGTCGAGAGCTTCCATGTAGCCCTTGATGACCGTCACGGGCGTGCGAAGCTCGTGAGAAAGGTTGGAGAAGAGTTCCTGCTCCACCTCGTCACGGCACCTCAGTTCGTGCGCCATGTGATTGAGCGAGTCGGACAGCTCGGCAAACTCACGTAGTCCTTGATTGTTCGAGATCTGTGCATCGTAGTCACCATGACCGATGCGGTCGGCAAAGCCGGCGAATCCGGAGATAGGCTGAGAGAAGCGTCGCGTAAACCAGCTCGCCACGCCGAGCGCGATCAACATAACGGTGCATCCGCCGATCCACACGGAGACCCGCATCATGTCACGGAACTTGAGATACGTGGTGGTCAGGAGGTAGCTGTTCGGCTCGATGACCATGGACTTGATGCCGAAGGGCGACCCGTATCCGCCGGCAAGGAAGGTCTTGAATGCCCGTATGAAGAAGGCGTCCGCTGCGGTGATCGACAGCACCATGACCAGCACCAAAAGCGCCGCATAACTGAGGATCAGCCTGGTATAGAAGCTGGACGTCTTCTTCAACAGGTCACGTTACACCAGGATACGGTATCCGACTCCGTAGATGGATTCGATGTATGTCGGGTTTCCGGGGTCGTCCTGGATTTTCTTGCGGATATTCTTGATGTAGGCATCGATGGTACGGTCGAAGACTTCGTCATCGCTGCCGCCGTAGATTTCCTTGATGAGGCTGGAGCGCGAGACGGGTTCGCCGTTGGCCTTGACCAGCAGCGTAAACACCTCGAATTCCTTGGGGGTGAGCATGATGTCCTTGCCTGCCTTGACAACGCGGTGCTTGCCCGGATAGACGACGATATCCTTGAAGACAAGTTTCTCCACCGGCGCCGTATCGGCCAGACGCTCCCAGTCATACCGCCTGAGCGCCGCCTTGATGCGGGCCATGAGTTCGCGCGGGCTGAAGGGTTTGGTCACATAGTCATCGGCACCGATCTCCAAGCCTTCCAGCTTCTGGATCTCGTCACTCTTGGCTGTCACCATAATGATCGGCACCGTCGACTTCTTGCGGATTTCGCGGCAGACGTCCTCGCCGCTCAGTTCGGGCAGCATGAGGTCCAGGATCACAAGATCAGGTTTCTGCTCATCGAACAGGCGCAATGCCTCGCGCCCGGTCGCGGCCAGAACGGGTTCATACCCTTCCTTCTGCAGATAGAGCTTCTCGAGCGTACGGATGTTCTCTTCGTCTTCGACGACCAGTATCTTTCTCATGGCTGTATTCTACCCTCGATGGATGATTGTGTCATCGCCTTGTGTGAACAGACAGTGAACCGCAAGTCAGCATGAATAGCGCATGCAGTTCAATCACGCCAAGAAGTGGCATTCAACTGGATTCCCATTCCCAATTGTGAAGAACATGAAATCATACTACCATCCTGCTGCAGGTATGCAACACCGACAATATGGTTTCGCCCCGTCGATCTCTCCCGACGGGGCGAAACGGATGAACAGTATGCCAGAGGGGCTTTCAGTCGAGCTCGAAACTGACAGATACCGAGACCGACAGGACATTGGTGCCGGCTTCCACGGGGATGGACCCTGCACCGCTCCCACCAAGTCCTTCTGCACCAGAGTAGACTACAGAAGGCCCAGACCAGTCTGCCGCTATCGAAACGATGTCCCCCAGAGTATGGGTCGTGCCTTCCAGTGTTCCCAGGGCCTTCGCCCGCGCGTTCGCCACGGCATCCTTCATCAGTCCTGCCTTCAGCTCCTCACGATTGCTCATGTCGAAACTGATACTGTTGAAGATGTTCGCCCCGGCTTTCGACCCCGCGTCGATGACGGCCGAAACGAGATCCGGCTTGACGCGAACGGTCACGGTGTTGCTCACCCGCCACCCTGTCGGTTTCGACTGCCCACTTGAGTAGTCAAAGTTCTGGTTGACGTAGAAACTGCTCGTCTGGATGTCTTCGCTCTTGACGCCGGCCGCCTTCAGGGCAGCCAGGACGTCGTTCATCGTCGCCAGGTTGTCCTGTTGAGCCTTCTGCACTTCCGGAGCGTCCGTCTGGACACCAAGGTCCAGGTGGGCGGTATCTGGCACAAACGACTTCTGGGCCGTGCCGGTGGCAGCAACAACCCTGAGCTGGCGTGCGGGGCGTGCAACCCCGAGGACCAGTCCCGCCGCAGAAAGGACCACCGCGACGACCAGCAGACCAACAATCAGTCCCTCATGCTTCATGATGCACACCCCTCTGATGCATTGTTACTAGATTCAGGGCTTCGGGTACGTGATCTCTACGCCCTGCGTCGCTGCAATCCACGTCACCTGCGCGTTGAATGCCTCCGAGATGAACCGGATTGGAACCATCGTCGTCCCCTTGATGATGGTTGGCAGACCCTGGAGCACGATTTTCTTGCCATTCACCGAGGCGTAGTTGGACCCTATCTGGAGATAGATGGTCGTTGAGCCTAGCTGAAGCCGGACAATCTTGAACACGGGCTCCCATTCCACGGTCGCCCCGAACGCCTCTCCGATGAACCGGATAGGGACCATGACTGTCCCCTTCACGTTGATGGGGGCGGCCTGGAGCGTCTTTGTCGTGTCGTTGATCATTGCCGTCTTGTTGCCAACCTGAAGCCGGATCAGCGTACGCGCAACATACGTGACAGGGATGCCAGTTTTGGCAACGTTCCCGGCCGCATCTGTCGCGGTTATGTCGACAACGTTCAGCCCTTCCTTCTGGAACATGTACATGATGCTGAATGAACCGTCCGCTGCCACGTTCACCTGTGCGCCTGCGACCGTCACGGTCGCGCCGGCCTCGGTCTTGCCGGTGACAGCTACCTGCTGGGTCATGACCGTCGAGTAGATCTTCGGCGACGTCACGGTGAGCACGGGCGGCTTGGTATCAAGCGTCACGTTCAGACGCGTCTGACCGATGTTGCCTGCGACGTCAGTTGCAATAATCTGGATGGCATTTGCACCTTCACTGAGCCTGACACTGGCAGAGAAGTCACCTGAGGGCTGAACAGTCGCGGATATGCCATTCACAGTGACAGAACTGCCTGCTTCTGTGCGACCTGTCAGCGTGATGTCCTGAGTGCTGCCCGTGCTCCCTTCCGCTGGTGAGAGAATCGTGATCTGAGGCAACGCCGTCTTCACCTTGAGGCTGAGCGTATGCGCGTCCTCCTGGTTCGACGCGTTGTCTCGTGCGTAGTACGCAATGGTGATATTCCCGTCCGGAACCTGAATGGGCGAGGTGTACAGGTTCTCGCCACCGCTGTTGATCCGGTAGTAGACAGAGAACCCCGCGCTGGAACCGCTGGTAATGGCGATGCTGACGATGGGACGGCTCTTGTAGTATCCATTGAGTCCATCTGGATTCAGAGGCGTCACTGTCGCGGTCGTGTGAGCAAGAGCAACGATCTGATACGTCACGCTCGAAACGCTGCTGTTCTCCGACGTTGTATACGCCTGCAGCGCCACAGACTGAGGGGTCGACGGATTGCGAATTCCTGCGGCCTTGTCGAACACAACCTGCACCTGACCATTGGCGGCGACGTTGGCTGCAACGGTAACGTCGACACGCTGACCGACCACCTGTACTGCGTACGGTGTCAGCCCGTTGAGGCGCACGACGTCGCGGGAGATAGTGGCGGGCAAAGAGGTCCCGGTGGGGAAAACGATCGAGACCCTTCCCTGGTTGCCCGTGAGGTCACCAGCAGGACCAGTCGTGAAGGTGATGGTATACCCGGAGTTCAGGCCGGCTCCACTGGTCGTGAGGACCACTTGCGGCTGCGAGATGGCTGAGCTGGTTGTTATGAACGACACCTGAGACTGTGTCAGATCCGAGCTGGTTTTCACAGTCACGTTGACCGTGGCTCCTGTGGTGCCCGGGTTCCGGATGCCGAAGTCGCGCGTGAACACGAGTACGACAGAGGACTGCGCACCCACGGAAACTGGGACCGTGACAACGAGCGTGTCACTGTCTGGGCGGGAGACGTTCTGAGCATTGTTCCCGTTGACTGTGACGCGACTGGCAATCGGAGATGTCGGGAGCGACACGCCGGACGAGAAGTCCACCGTAATCGTGCCGACGCCGGCCTGCAGAGATCCTGTCGAAGAGGTGTTGAATGACAGACGGTACTCGGCGAGTGCCGACTGTGCACGCGGGTCGACCGCAAGCGTCAGCCCGGTAATCGCCGTACCGGTGATGACGTAGTCATTGGACTGCACGGGCGTGGAATCCTTGCTCGTAAATACGCTCACCTTGTACGTTCCCGGAGTAGCCGGGTTGGTGACGCCGAATGTCGTCTGGATCTGAAGTTGGACAAACGCGCTCGCGGGAATCGACATGGCGGGCGGCAGTGAGATCCGCAGGGTATTCATTGTCCGCGTCGTGTTCAACGAAGGCTGGCCGTTGACCAGGATGAGCGTCGGGTTGATGAACCCTGGATATCCGGTTCCAGTAGGGAACTGGACACTAATGCTGTCACCAGGAACGAGGCCGCCTGAGGCGCTCGTCGAGAAGAACAGTGTGTACGTCGCTGCGGTCGATGGAGTCAGCGGACTGACAGCAACGGTGACCGCACCGATCGTCGTTCCTGTTATTGTGACCTGGTTCGACGAAGCAGGAACCGTGTCTGACGACGTCGAAACGAGGACAGAATAGTTGCCTGCCGTCATGGTGTTTTGAAGGCCGTACGTCGACAGGATCTGGATGCTCACGAAGCCGGAGGCACTGATGCCGGTGGCCATTGCTGCGGGAACATACATGGTGAGTACAGAACCTGAGCCCGTCGCAGCCGTCAACGACACACTTGAGTATGCCCCGGACGAGATCTTGATGGATCCTGCCGGCATCGAGCCTGGAAGCGTCGTGCCAGCCGGGAATGTGGCTGTAATAGTCTGCCCGACGGCAAGAGCGCCGGTAGCACTGGTCGCGAAGCTCAGCGACCATGATGCGACCGCACCGGTTGTGGCCGGCGTCACAAATGCGGAGAGGCCGGTGATGCCTGTCGTACCGATACTGATTACGGTAGCCGCCGGACCGTCCGCGCTTGTAGACGCAGAGATCGAGTAGTTGCCAGCCACAGTCGGATTCTTGATGGCAGGACTCAGCTGGATGACGACCGAGATCGTCCCCGCAGGAATGGTTGTCGAGGACGACAACTGCATGTAGACACTAGTTCCAAAGATCGTGACGAAAGACGGGGTCACGGATCCATTGATGCTGACCAGTGTGGGAGACACCGATCCTGGGGTCATCACGAAGGAAGAAGCGAAATCTACCTGGACCCATCCGCCCAGGTTGATCACGTGCGCGCCAAGCAACTGGACAGTATATGATGCGTAGGAACCAGCGGTGTTGGGGCTGGCAGCGGCAATAATGCCGGACATAGCCGCGTCCGCACCAGCAACGCCTCCAAGCACCCCTAGGACAAGCGCCAAGACAAGTAAGAGTGACAACAATCTCTTCATCCGTACCTCCTCAAATCTTCTCAGTTCATCATGCGCGCGGCTTAGCCGCAGACCGTGAATCCTCATATGACCACGATGGACTTAAACCTCATTTGCCTCGTTGAGGTTCCTTCCCCTTGTCCGAACTTCAGTCTGAGCACACTACGGTATATTGCAACACTAATTTGTTCAACACCAGGACAGGCCGACACGCCATAGATGCTCTGCGCCACGACTATGGTCCTCTCGGCCCGTCTTCACACTTCATCGCTAGCCAGAGGTGCGAGACCTAGTCACATCAACCCTCTTGTTAGACGGCACTCCAGCCTGCAGGTTCCCGAGGCAGCTTCCACTGTTCTACAATTCTGGATGCAGCAACTGGTAGACGCGCTCGGGCGTCGCGGGCAGCTGACGCACCCAGACACCTGTGGCGTCGTGGATTGCCAGGGCGACAGCTGGAATGATGGGGACCATCACCACTTCGCCAATGCCTCGGACCCCAAGGGCACTGGTTCCCTCTGGATTCTCCAAGACAATGTATTCGTGCTCGGGAACATCCCGGACGGTCGGGATGATGTAGGTGGAGAAGTTCTTCGTGAGGACCTGCCCCTTGGCGATCAGCGTGTCCTCAAACAGAGCGAACCCCTCGCCCTGCGCAACACCGCCGTCGATCTGCCCCTCGACCTGCTGTGGGTTGACCGTGTGTCCTGTATCCAGTGCAGTCGCGACCCTGAGCAGGTGGGTTTCACCGGTCAACGTGTTGACTTCGACCAGCGCCGCCTGGGCGGCGAAGCTGTAGATCCAGTGTGGCAGCCCGGCAGCCCCGGGGATCTCCCTGTCGGCGGTCGGCCATACAAAGTAGCCCTCCCCGCGCAACGGCGATTCCTGGGAAAACTCCTGAGCCAGTTCCTCATAGGTCCGGAAACCAACCGGGGTCGTCATGCCGCCGTCCTTCGCTTCACAGATCGCATCCGCTCCCGTATGATACTTCGCATCGAGCGCGCCAGCCACCTTGGCACTGAAGTCATGGAACGCTGCGGCAATGGCGTTCGAGGCTGTGTATGTCGAGCGGGAAGCGGTGGCGGGCCCCGTGTCGACCGAACCTTCGGTCTGGCCGGCGACAATCCGCACACGCGATGGATGAACGTGCAGCAAGCCTGCTGCCATCTGTGTGAACCCGGTATGTGTGCCCTGGCCGTATTCCACGAGGCCGATGCGCAGCGTGAAGTTGCCGTCCCGGTCGAGATCGACGTACGCGCCGCCATAGTCAGGAATCCCAACCCCAAGGCCTGCTCCCTGCGGAGCCAGCGCCAGAGCGACCCCGCGCCGGAGCCATGGCTTGTCCGTCTTCTTGTACTCCTCGCGGTGCTGCCACAGGTCCGACTTCTCGATGCCGTCCAGGACCAGGCCCATCGAAACACCAGTGCGCAGGGTATGGCCAATAGGCGAAACCTCCCCCTGGTGCAAGACATTCTTCCGCCGTATCGTGACCGGATCCAGACCCAGCTTCTCCGCCGCCTCGTCCATGTTGGATTCCACAGCAAACAGGACCTGTGGCACGCCGAACCCGCGGAACGCGCCACAGACACCGTTGTTGGTGAACACGGCCCAGCCCTCGTGACGCGTGTTGGGGACGCGGTACAGGGACGAAGCATGTTCCAGCGCCAGGTTGAGGATGGGCCCGCCGAGCGACGAGTAGGCACCCTTGTCTTCGTAGCAGGTAACGTCGTTGGCCAGCATCGTACCGTCGCTCTTGAAACCGGTTTTCATGCGTATGATGAATGGATGGCGTTTCCAGCCCGACACCAGCGATTCCTCGCGCGAGAGGAAGACCTTGACGGGTTTGCCCGTCTTCATGGCCAGCAGGGCGATGCCACCCTGGATGGTCAGCTCGTCCTTGCTTCCGAAACCGCCACCCACGGGGTTGCTGTAGACCCGGATCATCCGGGGGTTCATCCCCAGGATACGGGCAAGCTGCAGCTGGTCCCGGAACGAATACTGAGAACCCGCATACATCGACAGCGAGCCGTCGGCTTCCGGTACGGCCACACCAGATTCGGTCTCCAGCGGCACATGGGCCTGACGTGGCGTCCGGTATTCGTGCTCGATGACCACGTCCGCTTCGCGGAGTCCCTGTTCTACGTCGCCCTTGGTGATGAGCGTGTGCAGGCAGACGTTGCCCTTGTCGTGGATCTTGGGAGCGTCGGGCTTCAGCGCCTCGATGGGGTCGTCGACGACGGGCAGCACTTCGTAGTCCACGTCGACCAGAGCCGCAGCCTGCTCGGCGATGCGTTCGGTCGTCGCAGCCACCAGCGCCACAGTATCTCCCATGTACCGCACCTTGTCGCTGCAGATGACCGGCATGTCGGGATTGACGATCCCGAACCCGTTGAACCCGGTCACATCTGCTGCGGTCAGCACCGTGACGACGCCGTCCAGCGCCATCGCCTTGCTGACATCGATGCTTTTGATGAGGGCATGCGGGTACTTGCTGCGCACAAACCACGCATACAGCATCCCCGGGAATGAGAGGTCGGACATGTACGCCGTGGTGCCGCACGCCTTGCCCTGTGCGTCGACCCTGTCGATCTGCTGGAAATGGATATCGTCCATCACATCGCTCCTTTCACGCTCAGCCACCACCGATAGGGGCCAAGAACACAAGCTCGTCGCCGTCCTGAAGGACGTACTCGTCGTACACGCGCTTGCCCTTCAGGATGAGGATGAGGTACGCCAGTTCAGGGCCCTTGATACCAAGCTGTCGCACGATCTCCCCGGCCGTCGTCCCTGCCGGGAGTTCCAGCTCGTATTCGGGCGTGTCGTGGTACTGCTTGTAGTCCTGAAAGAGCCTGATCTTAACGTTCATGCCAGCAGGAGGCAAGCGCTTCGTAGGCGGCCTCGGCAAGAAGCCCGACGACGGCTTCCTTGCGATAGACAGCAGTTGCTCTCAGGTCATCGATGGGTGCCACTTCCTTCCAGGCCATCTGGGCGGCACCGCGAATGGCGTCCCATGACAGGACGGGAGGGAGCTGACAGAACATCTGCTCAGTCTTGTGTGCCCGGACCACGGTCGGAGCGACCGAGCCGAAGGCAATGCGGTCCTCCACGATGCGCCGGTTGGCGCCGATCCTGAAGTATAAGGCCACGTTGGCAGTGGAGATTGTCATCGCCTGCCGTGCGCCCAGCTTGCCAAACCCGGTCAGTTCCGCTGGACCCGTCGCAGGGAAACGGAGCTCTGTCACGAGTTCTTCTGGGGCAAGCACGGACCGCCCCGGACCTGTGAAGAAGTCGATGATGGGAACGTCCCGGGTGCCCGTACGGCTCGCGATGCAAACGACCGCATCGAGGACGATGAGCGCCGGGATCGTGTCACCCGCAGGAGACGCGTTGGCTACGTTGCCACCAACCGTCCCCATGTTGCGAATCTGGGGACCGCCAACCCGTGAAGCCGCCAGGGCCAGCGCGCGGCCGTGCTGCCGCACGATGGAGGAAGTGCTGATGTCTGTATGGGTGGCCCCAGCCCCGACATGGACGACGCCTGACTCCTCACGCACGAAGCGGAGTTCTGCCACGTGGGAGAGGTCGACGAGAACGTCTTCCTTCACAAGTCCTTCCTTCAGATGCACCATCACGTCCGTGCCGCCGGACAGGAAGCGCTTGCGTGGTCCAAACTGTTCCGCCAGTTCCAGCGCTTCCTTCAGGTCGTGTGCTGCGTGGTACTCACATTCCTTGATCATGGTTTGCTCTCCAGGAGTCCTATGACGTTCGCCCTGTTCTTCATCGAATCGGCCAGGGTGCGGTCGTGACGCGTGGCCACGAGTTCAGCGCAGATGGCAAGTGCTATCTCCTCGGCAGTCTGCCCTCCGTGGTCGATGCCAACCGGGGCATACACGCGCGCAAGGTCTTCCCTGCCAATGCCGGCAGCCTCAAGGCGGCGGAAGACCTCAAGCGTCTTTGACCGGGAACCGATCATCCCGATGTAGCGGTTGTCCACCTTGCGCTCCAACAATGCCTTCAGCACTCGCTCGTCGCTCACGTGCTTGTCCGTGAGAATGACATGATACCCTTGCGGACCATAGGTGGTCGTCTGAACCAGTTCTACGAAATCGCCGGTCAGGAAGTGGTGTGCGTCGGGGATACGATCAGGCGTGGTGAACTCCGACCGATCGTCCAACACCGTCACTTCAAAACCAACGAGAGAGGCGAATGTCGCCAGCAAGCGCCCGACGTGCCCGGCACCATAGATATAGAGGAGCGGACGACTGCCCACGTACTCGATGTACAGCGTGGCCTGACCGCCACACAGCATGCCGAGGCTGTCCTTGCCATTCTGGCTCAGGTCGAAGGTGACGACGCGTGACTTTCCTTCGGCAATAGCGTCGCGAGCCTCTCCCAGAACGGTCAACTCCAGCTTGCCGCCACCTACGGTCCCATGCTGGGCGCCGTCGGGCAGGACGACCATCTTGAAGCTGGTGCGCCCCGGAGAGGAGCCCTGGGCGTCGATGACCGTGCAGATGGCGAACTCGCGGCCCTCCTGTTCGAGCTTCGCGACATATTGATAGATGGAATCCATCAGACCTCCTTGGTGGACGTTTCCGCAGACCTGAGATACTCGAGGACACGGTTATACTCGTCAGGAGTATCCATGTCCAGCAACATGCCATGGTCATCGACGGGGACCAGCTTCGTAGTGGACGCGTGCGCAGCCATGAACTGCCGCAACGTGGAGTGCTCCGACATTGCGAGCAGTTCCGGAACACGCCGCACACTGACTGCAACAGGATGACCCTGCCGTCCTCCGCACGATGGCACGGCTATGTCAGCCCGTCCCTCCGATACCGCATCTCTCACGGCAATTGCGGTTTCTGGCAGGATGAGGGGGATGTCCCCTGGGAAAACGAGGACGATGTCGGCACCCGTGACCCGCCGCAGCCCTGCCTGAACCGAGATAAACATACCTGGATCGTAGGGTACCCCCTCCACCACTTCAACTCGTCCCTCGGCGCCAAGAGCTCTTGCTCCCTGCTCCACGGCGGTTCTCGTCACCTGATCGTGCAGCCCGATGACCACAAACACTCGGTCACAGGCGGCGAGCGCAGTCGCAACAACGCGGCCGACAACCGTCCCCGAGCCAAGCGGCAAGGTCAGCTTGTTTGAACCCATCCTGTCGGCATGCCCAGCCGCCAGAACGACTGCTGCAGTCATGCGCGGCTCTGACTTGCCTTCTGCACCGCGGCAACGATCTTCTTGTAGCCCGTGCAACGGCAGAGATTCCCCTCCAAGGCAGTCTCTATCTCTGCTTCCGATGGATGCGGGTTCTCGATGAGCAGCGCCTCTGCGGACATGACCATCCCCGGTGTGCAGAAACCGCACTGGACAGCTCCCTCTTCGACGAACGCCTGCTCGAGCGCCGACGGCTTCCCGCCCTCCGCCAGCCCCTCGATCGTCGTGATGGTCGCTCCTTCTGCCTGCACCGCCAGCACGAGGCAGCTGGTGACCGACCGGCCGTTCATGATGACCGTACATGCACCACACTCGCCCTTGTTGCAGCCGATCTTGGTGCCGAGAAGCCCCAGGTCCTCCCGCAAAACTTCAGCGAGCGTCCTGCAGGTCTGTGTCGTGACATGATACTCCGTGCCGTTGACCTTCATGACAACACGTACCTCACTGGTCATTGTGACTACCCCCTGAACAGGCTCAATAATACTACCACCGGGCGTCAGGGCATGATCTCGGCGACGAACGCGACCTCGACGGGCGCATTCAACGGAAGTGATGCGACCCCGACGGCGAAGCGCGCGTGGCGACCGGCATCGCCAAACAGCGCGACAAGCAGATCGGAAGCACCGTTGATCACCTTGGGCACCTCCGCGTAGTCCGGAGCCGCCTGCACGAATCCCTGCACCATCGCGATGCCTTTGACGCGGTCCAGCGTGCCAATGGCACTCTTCAGGGCGGCGAGACCGTTGATGGCGCAGATGCGGGCAAGACCATACGCTTCCTGGGTGGTGACACTCTCGCCAACGCGACCGGTCTGTTTGACACGACCACCCTCAGTCGGCAGCATTCCCGACACGAACGCAAGGCTGCCGGTGAGCTTGACCGGAACATAACTGCCAGCAGGCGCTGCCGCCTCTGGCAATAGGACACCCAGCTCCGCAAGCTTCTCGTCTATCGCCATACATACCTCCCGATACGATGTGGACAACTTCTCATGCATAGTATACACACAACGTAGCGCTTGCCATGTCCAGTTTTGCAGTCGGACTGTCAGCATGCCAGGGAGTGCCATCCGGCCGCCGTGAATGGCCGGCGTTCCCATGAGCGGTGGCTATGCCCTCGCCGCCATCCCGTCATCACGCACAAACAACCTTTGGGGGTGCCCGGGCCGACCCGACACGACCAATTTCAGGACGTCTGACCTGTCGCTTGTTCAACTTTCCTCGGTCAATCTTGACAAATTCAGCGAGATATCCGGCTTATCCGGCATGAGGGGCACGTTTCCCGTCGCATCCACCAACTGCTGTCCAGGACTGCATATCACCACACGGTGATGCCGCATCCCTGGCGCGTTTCGCTGTCATCTCCCATGAGGAGCGGCTATAACGCTACCCGATTTTGCAAAAATGTGCTATACTACGTGCGTACCTTCCCAGTCGCGGGGAAAAGCGCGACAAAAAGACAGGAAAGGAGATTGCATGAACAAGGGAGAACTTGTAGCCAGAATTGCCGAGATGACTAAGATGACCAAGAAGGAGTCCGAGGTCATGGTCAATGCGTTCATGGATGCCGTCAAGGAAGCCATGAAGAAGAACGACAAGGTCGCACTCGTTGGGTTCGGCACGTTCGGCGTCAAGGAGCGCAAGGCTCGCAAGGGCGTCAACCCCAAGACCCTCAAGGCCATCACCATTCCGAAAAAGAAGGCCCCCTTCTTCAAGCCCGGCAAGGCTCTGAAGGACGCCATCGCCAAGAAGTAGTACTCTCTGGCATAGAAAAACACAAGCGGCGCTTGCGCGCCGCTTCTTCGTTGTCAGGGCGTTGCTATACGCTGGTTGCGAGGGCTCTCATGCGGTGTCATGTCAGTCCGTCTCTCCATTGCAGTCCATTGCAGTGCCCGGGACGGCGTGGTCAAGCCGTTCGGCGAAGCTGGCTTTGACGTTCTGTTCGTTTGCCGTACAATAGTCTTGTCACGGGAAAGGAGACGAACATGCACAAGCTTGTAGAGCAGTTGACAAGCGCCTATGCGGTTTCAGGAGACGAACGCCGCCTCCATGACATCCTGCGCAACGCCTTGGGCGGCATCGCCGACGAGATTCATGACACGCCTCTTGGTAATCTCATCACCGTCCGCAAGGGTCGCTCGAGTGAACATGCCATCCTCTTCGCCGCACACCTCGATGAGGTCGGCGCATGGGTGACAAGGATCAATGACAGGGGCTTTCTCGGCATCCATTGCCGCTCGATCGACGAGCGCGTATGGCCGGGTCTGCAGGTCGTCGTCCATGGTACAGAGCCTCTGCCCGGCATTATCGGACTCAAGCCGGTCCACGTCATGTCGCACAACGAAATGGACAAGCCGGTTGCCCCCGATGAACTCTGGATCGATGTCGGACTCCCACGAGAACAAGTCCTCAAGCTGGTCCCCATCGGTTCCACCGTCACGTTCACGGCCGGCATCAGCCACCTCATGAACGAGCGGTTCGCGGGAAAGACCCAGGACGACCGCCTCTGCGGCGTGGCTCTGGTGCAAGCCCTCGAACTGCTAAAGAATATGACGCTGCCGTATGATGTCGTCATGGCCTTCACTGTCCAGGAGGAAATCACCGGGAACGGCGCCTGGACCAGCGGCTACTTCGCCCACCCTGACGTCGGTATCGCCGTCGACGTCACGCATGCCGACACCGACGGCGTTCCTGAACACAAGACCATCCCGCTCGGCGGCGGCCCCGGCGTTGCTGTCGGTCCGGTCGTCAATGACCACGTCCTGGAACTCATTCGCAGAAGTGCGAAGGCGGTCGAGATCCCCACCAGTGAGGAATCCTGCATGTCATATTCCGGCACTGATGCGGACGAGCTGCAGCTGGTCGGCTCCGGCATCGCCGCCGGCGTCCTGAGCATTCCACTGCGCTACATGCACTCACCTGTCGAGACCGCCGACCAGGTTGACGTCGACAGGACGGCGAGGCTCATTGTCGAGGTTGCGAAAGGCTTCGACGGGGCGTTCATAGGAGAGCTGTATGGAACAGACAAGCATTGAGCTGCTGAAGAAGCTCACCGAGGCCCGCGGCATTTCGGGGCATGAAGACGAGGTCGCTGCCATCCTCAGAAGCGAGCTTGAGGGCCACGTCGACCGGTTCGAGCGTGACTCCATCAAGAATCTGTTCGCGATCAAGGGCATGGATAAACCGGGGCCCAACGTCATGCTGAACGCACATATGGACGAGGTCGGCCTCTACGTGACCCACATCACCAAGGAAGGGTACTTGCACTTCGGCAAGGCCGGCAGCATCGACGACCGGCTGCTGCTGGGCAAGAAGGTGCTGGTCGGCAAGGACCGCTTCCCAGGCGTGACAGCCATCAAGGCCGTGCATCTGTCCACTCACGAAGAAACCGAAAACACCGTCATCAAGGCGGACGACATCGTCGTCGATATCGGCGCCAAGTCGGACAAGGAGCTGACGGGCAAGGTGGCCGCCGGCGATCAGATCACGTTCGACACGGCGTTTGGAACATTCGGCGACGGGTGTCTCGTCGGCAAGGCATTTGACGACCGGGTCGGCTGCGCCATCGTTGCCGAACTGCTCAAGACAGACTGGCCCTTCTCCGTCATCGGGATGTTCTCGGCACAGGAAGAAGTTGGGACCAAGGGAGCGATGGTCGGAGCGTGGCGATACCCGCCCGACATCAGCATCACGGTCGAGGGCACGATCGCCGCCGACATCGGCGAGGTCAAGGACTACCAGGAGGTCAGCAGCCTGGGCGCCGGCACCGTCCTCACCATCAAGGACGGTGGCATGATTACGGACCACCGGCTTCGCAACCAGCTGATCGAGGTTGCGAAAGCGAACGGGCTTCCCTGGCAGTTCAAGCGCATGCCGGCGGGGGGCACGGACGCTCGCAGCATCCAGCTTGCCAAGGCCGGGGTGCGGGCACTGGCAGTCGCCGTCCCTGCGCGCTACATCCACTCTCCCGTGTCGCTCATCAAGATCTGCGACTACGAGAACACGCTGGCGCTCCTTTCGAAGTTCCTGGCACAACTTGTCACCACGGAGGCATAGATGAACGAACTTATACGCACACTGACACAAACCTGGGGACCCACCAGCTACGAAGAGGGCATTCGCGGCGTCATCACGCGCGAACTCAATTCCCTGCATGTAGACTACCGGGTGGACGCACTGGGAAACCTGATCTACTGCATCCCCGCTCCAGGAAAGCCGAAGCTGCTGCTGTCCGCCCACATGGACCAGATTGGCATCATCGTCACGCACGTCGACAAGGACGGATTCCTGCGCTTCGGCGCAGTCGGCGGGCTTGACCCGTACAAGGTCCTGGGGCACCGCTTTGTCTTCGCGAACGGGACCGTCGGCGTCGCAGCCGTGGAAAGCAAGGACCACAAGACGCTTGAGCATCTGACACTGGACAAGCTGTTCCTTGACATCGGCGCAGCGTCAAAGGATGACGCCCTCCTGCATGTCGCCATCGGCGATTTCGCAGTCTACACCGGCGACTGTGTGCAGGTGGGTAACCGCGTGACCTCTGCAGCACTCGACGACCGGATCGGCTGCTACGTCCTCATCGAAGCCCTCAAGGCCGCCGAGGGGAAGGAGCTGAACTACGAGACGTATGCCATGTTCAGCGTGCAGGAAGAGATCGGCATCAAAGGCGCCAAGGTCGGCGCATGGGGCGTCCAACCGGACCTCGCCATCGCTCTGGACGTCACTGCCTGGGGTGATACTCCTGAAAGCTACGTTCTGGATATCGGCCTGGGCAAAGGACCCGCCATCAAGGTCAAGGACGCCGGGATGGTCGCGACGCCTGCCGTCCGTGACCTGCTCATCGAGACGGCAAAGAACCACGGCATCCCATTCCAGCTCGAGGTCCTCCAGGGCGGCACGACCGACGCAGCAGCCATCCAGACCAACGCCAGTGGCGTCCCTACCGGCGCCATCAGCATCCCCGACCGCTATGTCCACAGCGCCAGCGAGATGGTCGACCTCGGCGACGTCGAAGGCTGCATCAAGCTCCTGGTCGCTGTCCTCCTGAAGTAGCAGCGGGGTGCCTCCGTGGCACATTCTCGAACATCCATCGTCATCGCAGCGGCAATCCTCGTGATTGCCGCTGCCGTTCTGGCAGCGCTGCTGTTCGTCCCCTCTCTTGCGACCTGGCGAGAATCGCGTGTCCGATGTTCACTGCAGCTGGACCGCCCCGCGCCGCTGCCGCCCAGGACGCCGCTCACGCTGACATTCGTGACACGCGGCATCCGTGGATCGTACGCCTACGAGGTTTCTGCCGACAACGATGTCCTCGGCCAGGGGACGACATCCGCCAGCCAGTTCACCGTTCCAGTCACATTCGGGGCTTCCGGCGTGTCGATGATCACGGTTACGCTGACCGTGGACGACGAGCCCCTGACCTTCCTGTTCTCACTGGCGATATCCTGACGGGTCTTGACTGACCGTCAGGTTCAAGGCACCCGCTACTTCTCTTCGCGTGCGTAGGGTATCCCCAGTTCCTTTGGTGTCCCAACGTGACGCACACGGACGATGAGGGTTGCCGCGATGATGACCGCGAAGGTCGTCACATAGGGCAACATGGACATCAGAGCGCTGTTGATATAGGTGCCCCCTGCCTGGAGCTGAAGCTGCAAGGCTTCGATGCTCCCGAACAGGAACGCTCCGACGAGCGCGTTGAAGGGATTCCACATGGCAAAGACCACGAGAGCAACAGCAATCCACCCCTTGCCGGACGTGATGCCATTAAGCCAGTACGGATGGATACCGCACGTGATGTACGCTCCTCCTGCCCCCGCAAGTGCTCCCCCCAAGATGGTCCAGAAGTAGCGCGTGCCAGCCACATTGACGCCCATGGCGTCTGCAGCCTTCGCGTTTTCGCCGACCGCTCTCAAGTTGACACCGACCTTCGTCTTGAACAGCAGGAACCAGAACAGGACTACCAGGATATAGCCGGCGTAGACAACCAAGTCCTGGCTGAAGAGAATCGGGCCGACGACTGGGATCTGTGACAGCCCGGGAATCGCCATGGGCTTGATTGCCGTCGTGAGACGCTGAGAGACCCATCGGTCGCCGTAGAAACTGGTGAGGCCCGCCCCGAAGATCGCAAGCGCAAGCCCCGTGACCGTCTGGTTGCCCCGGAGCGTCACACAGATGAAGGCATGGATAGCTGCCGCTACTGCTGCTGCTGCGATGCCGAGCAGCAGGCCGATATACGGATTGCCGGTCGTCGTAGCTCCAAGGAACCCGAAGAACGCGCCGATCAGCATGAGTCCCTCGAGCCCGAGATTTAGCACGCCGCTGCGCTCCGTCAGGACTTCCCCCAGCGTGGGAAGCAGAAGAATCGTCCCAGACTGGATGGCTCCGGCGAGAACCTTGATCAGGATGTCGCCAAAGGTAGGATTCATGTGGTCAACCTCCTCGTCAGGATGACGCGGTAGTGCGTGACGATCTCTCCTGCCAGCAGGCAGAAGAGGATCGAACTCTCGATGACGCCGACGATGCCAAAGGGAACCCGCATGACGATCTGGATCTGGTAGCCGCCTGCTTCGAGAGCCGCCAGGAGCACCGACACCCCCACAGCGACCAGCGGGTCGAGCCCTGCCAGCCATGCCGCGATGATGGCGGTATACCCTTAGTCTGAGTTGATCTCAAGTTGCAGGACGCGCAGCACACCCGACGTGTGTGCGATCCCGGCCAGGCCGGCAAGCCCCCCCGAGATGATCGCTGCGATGATGACCGTCTTGAACACATTGATGCCGGCGTATCTGGCCGCGCGCTCGTTCTCGCCCAGGACTCTGGCCTCATACCCGAAGCGAGTCTTCCGGATGATGATCCAGACGATCAGTGCGGCAGCAATTCCGAAGAACAGCCCGATGTGGAGTCGCGAGGGAGTCGCGAGGATCCGCGGAAGCTGGGCATTGAGGGCAAAATTCTTGGACAGTGGAAACCCGTGGCTACCCGGATCGCGCCATGTGCCATACATAACGAACCATAGGACATACCAGGCGATGTAGTTGAGAAGGAGTGTCGCAATGACCTCGTTAACGTTCCAGTACACCTTCAGAAGCGCAGGGATGATAGCCCATAGCGCTCCTCCAAGGGTACCGAGTACCAGCATCAATGTCAGCAGCAGCGGCCGAGACATCGTCGCCGGGCCAAACAGCGCCAGGTAGGACCCACAGATGGCCCCAATGATGTATTGGCCCTTTGCCCCAATGTTGAAGAACTTCATGCGATAGACGAGACAAAGCCCCACGGAGATGAGGATGAGGGGAACCGCGATCACCAGGGTCTCCGAGAAGGTGTACGCCGACCCGAAAGCTCCCTTGACGATGGCTCCATAGACTCTCAGCGGGTTGACCCGGGCAAACAGCATGACGACCGACCCCACGAGGAGGCCAAGCAGAACCGAACAGATGGGTACCAGGACGCGAAGCCGTATCGGTGTCTTGTCGCGTTTCTCGAATCGCAGCATCTCAGGCCCCTTTTCTGGTCATGTCTTGGCGCCCACGGCGCCCGCCATCATCAGGCCGATCTGCGCAATGTCCGCGTGATGCGCGTCGACAATACCGACGATGCGGCCCTCGTACATCACCGCGACCCGGTCCGCGACCATGAGAATCTCATCCAGGTCCTCGCTGATGAGCAGCACCGCCACCCCGTGGTCGCGCTGTTCCAGCAGCGTCTTGCGCACGAACTCGGTAGCGCCCACGTCGAGGCCGCGGGTTGGGTGTTCTGCAATCAGGAGCCTCGGGTTCTCCTCGATTTCGCGAGCAAGCAGCAGCTTCTGCATGTTCCCGCCGGAAAGGACCTTGACTGGCGCATTCCGGAGCGGTACAGCGATGTCGAACTTCTCGATGAGTCTGTCAGCATATGTGCAGGCGGCACCATAGTCGATGAATGTCCCCCTGCACATCGGCTTCTGCCTGTACTTCCGCAGCATCGCGTTCTCGACCGTGGAGAGATTGGGCACGAGGCCCACGCCAAGTCGATCGGCCGGTATATAGTTCACTCCTGCGGATGTCAGCGTGCACGGAGTCGCGTTGGTCACGTCGATCCCCTCCACCGTGACGTGTCCACTGACGAGGTGGCGCAGTCCCGTGATACATTCCGCGAGTTCGACCTGCCCATTTCCGGCGACACCGGCGACACCCATGATCTCCCCGCCGTGGACGGTGATGCTCAGCTTGCTGAGAGCCATGATGCCACGGTCATTGTAGGCCCGAGCGTCTTCGACCTTGAGGACCTCCCGGCCCTGTTCGATATCCCCCCGCTCCAGGCGGAACAGGATGTCGCGCCCGATCATCATCTTTGCGAGCTCGCGCTCCGTGACGGAGGCCGTATCGACGGTCCCTACCAGCCGTCCCTTCCTCAGTACCGTGACGCGGTCAGAAACGGACATAACCTCGTTCAGCTTGTGACTGATGAAGATAATGGATTTGCCCTCCGACTTCATCTCCCGGAGGATGCCGAACAGCTCCTCAGATTCCTGCGGCGTCAGGACGGAGGTCGGCTCATCCAGGATCAGGATGCGAGCACCCTTGAACAGTGTCTTGATGATCTCGACGCGCTGCTGCTCGCCCACGGACAGCTGCCAGATCTTGGCATAGGGATCGACACGGAAATTGTATTTCTTTGCTATGGCCTCGATTCGGCCGGCCACGGACTTCTTGTCTATGTAGAAACCCTGAGACTCCAGCCCCAGGATGACGTTCTCGATGACAGAGAGAGAATCGACCAGCATGAAATGCTGATGGATCATCCCGATACCGTGCTTCATGGAATCGAGCGGCGAGCGCAGATCGACGCGTTTCCCCTCGATCACGATCTCGCCCTCGTCAGGATAGTAGATACCGTCAAGAACGTTCATGAGCGTCGACTTGCCGGCTCCGTTCTCGCCCAGCAGCGCATGAATCTCGCCCTTCCGCAATGCGAAGCTCACATGGTCATTGGCCACGACGCCCGGAAAGCGCTTCGTGATATTGCTCATGACGAGCATCAGTTGTTCCTGGCCCTCCATCTTTTCCTCCACAGAAGAAGAAAAGCTCCCCGGCGCAATGCCGGGGAGCCGCTACTGTTCTCTATGAACCGCTTTTTGGAATCTCGCCGATGACGCCCTGCACGAACCACTGCAGGTTCAACTGGTCAGCGTCGGACATGGTTGTGCCGGCAGGAACCACGGTTTCACCCTTCTGGTTGATCATGGGTCCGTCGAACGGCGTGTACTTGCCGTCAAGGATGAGCTGTTTGCGGGTGTTCACATAGTCGACGACGTCCTGCGGAACGGCCGAGCTGATGGGGGCAAGGTCGACGATGCCGTCAGCCATGCCTCCCCAGTAGTCAGCGTTGGTCCACGTTCCGTCTTCGACAGCCTTGGCAACCTTGAGATAATAGGGACCCCAGTGCCAGATGCGGGATGTGAGCACGGACTTGGCTTCCTCCGGCGTCTTCATGCCGGCAGCCATGTCCATGTCGTAGCCGATACCGTATTTGCCGGCTTTGAACGCTTCATCGAGAGGTGCAGGGGAATCGACGCCGGACACAATGACGTCGCAACCCTTGTTGAGCAGGGACTTGGCCGCATCGCCTTCCTTGGCGGGGTCAAACCACGTGTTGGTGTAGACGACGGTGACAGTAGCCTTGGGATTGACTTCGCGCAGGCCAACCGTGAAGGAGTCAACCTCGCGGATGCACTCGGGGATGGAGAACGGCAGGACAAACCCGATCTTGTTGGTCTTGGTCATCTTGCCGGCGACAAGACCGGAAAGGTAGTCGGGCTCCTCCATGCGGCCAAAGTACGTTCCAAGGTTGTCGGAACGCTTGTACCCAGACGCGTGCATGAGCTTGACGGTGGGATTGTCCTTGGCCGTGTTCACCATGGCGTCCATGAAGCCGAAGCTGGTGCCGAAGATGAGCTTGTAGCCTGCACTTGCATAATCACGGAAGACCTTCTCGGCCTGAGAACCTTCAGGTACGCTTTCCGAATAGGTGGACTCGACGTTCGGGTCATTCTGCTGCAGGTACAGGCGACCGTCTTCGTGCGCTTGTGACCATCCACCGTCGTTGTGGGGTCCAACGTAGATGAAGGCGACTTTCAGCTTTTCGGCAGCAGGCGGTAGTGTTTCCGCCTTCTTGCAGCCGGTCGAACCTACAACGAACGCGATGGCAAGCAGTGCAATCAGTGAGACTCTCAGGAACTTCATACTCTCTAGCCTCCTATTACATGACTGACGTTCTGAAGCTCGGTTTCCCGCATGTTTCCTCCATCCGGGCATCTCCCTTTTCCTGCGACACGACCCTCATGCCCGGCACAGTCCCGTTCCTTGGTTCACACGCCATTGTACCAACATCACCCTGCAAGTAAAGCCGGTCCCCTGACCTGCCGTACGCTGCTCCATCAGCTGCGAAAACCCCTGTGCGACATCGTACCGTTGACTCGGGATGATCAGGCATTATGCTTCTATGGGGTGCCCGAAAGGGCTGAGAGAGTCATGTGGCTCAACTCGTTGAACCTGATCTGGGTCATGCCAGCGTAGGGAGACAGAGCAGTATCACGACGCCCCGCAATCTATCGTAGATTCGGGAGGTATTCATGGAACGTACAGCGAACAAAGCGATCACTGTCAAGGAAATCGCCGAAATGGGGCTGGCGGTGGCCCTTGCCGTCGCGCTTTCCTACTTGTCGAAACTCATACCGTTGCAGCTCAAATACGGTGGAACGATCGCTCTCGGGATCATTCCGGTCTTCTACATCGCTCTCAGGCGAGGGGTTCGGGACGCGCTGATTGCCGGCTTGGCTCTTGGGCTGGTCACCATGATCACCGATCCCTATTTTGTGCACCCTGTGCAGATCCTCCTCGACTATCCACTACCCGGCATGGCTCTGGCGTTTGCGGGCTTGCCCTTCTTCCGGCGCGGCAATCACTGGTGGCTGGGCATCCTGGTCGGCGGCGGTGTGCGATATCTCTTCCACGTCATCTCCGGCCTCGTGTTTTTCGCTTCCTACGCATCGCAGTGGCATATGAATCCCTTCGTGTACTCTCTTGCGTACAACGCGAGCTACATGGTCCCCAGCATTGTGATCGCGCTCGCAGTAATGGCCCCGCTGCGTAGAGTGAAAGCACTCTGGAGGCTAGAAACGGACTGATGCGCGACCGAAAGGCAGCGCTGGTCAATCTCAGCCTGGTCGGGCTCTTCCTCGTCTGGGCGAACGCCTTCACGTTTGTGCGCATCGCGACACGCTCGCTGACGCCGGCCAACCTGGCGATCCTCCGGTTTGCCCTGGTGTGGCCCTTCCTGTTCCTCTTTCCGGGCTTGTACCGACTGCGGAAGCTTGAACGGCGCGACTGGTCCCGCCTGCTTCTTGTCAGTTTCCTCATGGTCGTGGGCTACCATCTCGCCCTCAACGCCGCCGAGACGCGTGTGACTGCCAGCGTAGCGGCACTGACGGCCGGCTTCGCTCCCATCCTCACCGGCGTCCTATCGGCTCTCTTCCTTCACGAACGGCTGCCGGGGCGACGCGTCGCTGGTCTTGTCGTTTCACTTGCCGGTCTTGTCGTACTGGTCCTCGGGATCAATGGCCGCATCGAGCTGACGAGCCTGCTTGGGGTCTTCCTCGCCTTTCTCGCGCCTCTCTGCTGGTCCCTTTCGACCGTGCTGAGCAAACCACTCGTGACACGGTATCGAGGGCTCGACGTCACTGTCTGGGGCCTCTTCCTCGGGACACTGTTCCTGCTGCCCTGGCTTCGCCCCGCTTCTCTGGTGTCGCAGGTCATGACCATGCCGTTCATCGCCTGGGCGAGCGTCGCCTATCTCGCGTACCTGTCGATCCTGCTGGGATATCCTGTGTGGTTCCACGCTCTGGAGACGAAGAAAGCTTCCGAAACCGGCATGTTCGTGTACCTCAACCCGCTTATCGGTACCGCGTCAGGTGTCCTGTTTCTTCATGAATCGCTCACGCCGCTGATGATGCTTGGAGCAGCCGGTATTCTTGCCGGACTTGTCATTGCGAACCCGCTTGCAGACAGATGAAGCCCTGTGCCGCTCACGATGCGCGGTCGCTTTGACAACCATGGTCTTTCCGGTATGATATAGGGGATTTTCATCAGTGGAGGTATCGAATCATGAGAACTACCTACAGACCTAAGAACCGCAAGCGCAATCGCACCCTTGGTTTCCTGAACCGCATGAGGAGCCCGGGTGGACGCAACGTTCTCGCCCGCAGGAGACTCAAGGGGCGCAAGAAGCTTATCGTCGCATAGGCGTCTGTCCGCTCCGCGGATGGTTGACCTGTTGGTCTAGTAGCAGTTGGCAAAACTGTGGAAACGAATCCCGGGCAGCGTATACAAAAAGGCCTTCGACAACTCGAAGGCTTATCATGGTACGTTGATCGTGGTTTTTGTATCTCCCGCCCTTACTCACGTGGTGGGTTTCACAGCTTCCCGCAAGGTAGGAGAATCCGTTGAGCGCAACCATGCCAGACGTCTCATGAAAGAAGCATTTCGCTCGGTCTCGCCCAGCCTCATGCCCGACTTTGCGTATGTCCTGGTGGCTCGCAAGCCGATCGTCGTCTCTTCTGTCGACGATGTCCGGCGTGAACTGGCACGACTTACGGCCGAGTACCGCCAGCGATGAAAAAGGTCGTTACGTTCCTGCTGCGCTTCTATCGTCGATTCCTCTCTCCGCTCAAGGGCGCGACCTGCATCTACTATCCAACGTGTTCGGAGTACACGCTCGAGGCTGTCGAGCGGTACGGTGTCCTGACCGGGCTATGGCTCGGCCTCAAGCGTATTCTGCGGTGTCATCCATATCATCGGGGAGGGTTCGACCCTGTGCCCAACCTGCACCGCGACTGCGCGCATGCAACTCACACCCTGGAGGTTTCCATTGATTCAGAAAAGCTCCCGTAAGAGCACGTACAGACTGCTGCTCGTCGTTACATTGCTCCTTGGCGTCCTGACGCTTTCCGGCTGCGTCGGCGCGGCAGGACCCGTCACGACCTCCGACCCCGTAGGCATCGGCCTCTCGGCCACGGTACGCCCGCTCGAGAACGTCCCGATCGTCATCACTATCAAGAACAACATGACCAAGTTCGTAAGCGACGTGAAGGTCCAGATCGTCGCCATTGACGGCAATGCAGGCATCGCTCCCTTCGACCTCTGGGAAACCACCGACGCCTCCGTCGCGCTGGCTGCGCCCCTCCTGCCCGCCAAGACCGCGCAGGTGAGGCTGATCCTGCAGCAGAAGACTCCGGCCGCCATCAAGTCCTACGCCGTCAATGTCAGCGTCTCCTACAAGGATGGCGACGGCATTGCAGTCACCGAGGTCATCGCGAACGCCGGCATTGTCAGGGTCGGCAGCATCAACTTCCTGTCCGCCGGAATCCGCTGGATCATCGAACAGCTGAACAAGCTGGTCCACAGCTATGCTCTGGCCATCATCCTGCTCACCCTTGGATTGAAGCTCATCACCGAGCCGCTCACGCGCATGCAGTTCAAGTCGACGGTCGACATGCAGAGACTGCAACCCCAGGTCGCCAAGCTCAAGGCGAAGTATCCGAGCAAGGATGACGCCAAGCAGCTGAATCAGGAGACAATGAAGTTGTACAAGAACAACAACGTCAGCTTGTTCAGCGGATGCCTTCCGCTCCTGGTGCAGTGGCCCATCTTCCTTGCCCTGTTCACGGCCATCAACAACTACTCTCCCTTCAACTACGCATCGTTCCTGTGGGCGCCTGCTCTCTCCGTGGCTTCGAGCACACTTCCGCTGGCCACCAGGTTCATCATGCCCGTCGTCGTTGCGGCTTCGACCTATGTGCAATCCATCACATCCTTCATCCCGGGACAGGATCGGTCCCAGACCGCATTCCTGACATATTTCATGCCACTGATGCTCGGCTACTGGGCGTACGGTTTCAGTATCGCGCTCAGCCTGTACTGGGCACTCTTCTCCTTCTTCTCTGCGGGGCAGCAGTATCTGGTCATCAGGCGCCTCACGAAGGGCATGCCCGTCCCGGAACCAGTCGTCAAGAAGTCGGCAAAGAAGTAGGAGGCACTATCATGAGGCTTTCCAAACATGCTGAGCAATTGGTCACGGAGTTCCTGGTCGACTTCTTCAAGGCACTCGACGAGAATCCTGAGATTCAGGTAGCGTACACGGACGGCGACCCGTACATTAACATCACCGGGCTCACCGGAAACGGAACGTTCCTCACCAAAGACCAGACGTGTCTGTCCGCCCTGCAGCACATCATCAACGTCGTCGCACACAAGGACCGCGAGGGTGCCCCCGGCATCGTCACCGTCGATGTCGACGGATACGTCATGCGCCAGCGCGAGATGCTGAAGCGCATGGCCATCGACGCCGCCCTGCGTGTCAAGCGTGAGAAACAGGCCGTCGTGATGCAGCCGATGAGTGCCAAGGCACGACGCATCATCCACGTGACCCTCAAGGACTACCCCGGTATCACCACACACAGCGAAGGCCGCGACCCGCAGCGCCGCGTCATCGTCGAGCTCACGAGGTAACGGGAGCGGCGCATGCCGCACGTTTCCACCATTGCCGCTCTTGCCACCGCCCGTGGTAGCAGCGGCATTGGCATTGTACGGCTGAGCGGCCCGGACTCCTGGGCAATCGCCGAACGGCTGACCGCGGGCCAGCCCGCACTTGTGGACCGCATGGCCAATCTGCGACGCATCTTGCACCCAACGAGCGGAGAAATCCTGGACCAGGGGATTGTCCTGCCGATGCGCGGCCCTCACTCGTATACGGGCGAGGATACTGTCGAACTGCAGCTGCACGGGAGCCCTCTTCTACTGGACAGTGTATTGGCGGCCTGTCTGGAACTTGGGGCTGAACCCGCCCGTCCAGGGGAGTTCACGTTCCGGGCGCTGCTGGCAGGCAAGCTGTCCCTCCTGCAGGCCGAAGCGGTGCGCGACCTCGTGGACGCAGGGTCTGACGAGGAGCTCTCCCTGGCCAGGAAGTCGCTGTTCACGGATGCGTCTCAGCCCTTTCGCGGGGTCCTGAGCCTGATCACACAATCCCTCGCCTCCGTGGAGGGACCAGTCGACTTCCCCGACCAGTTCACGGAGGAGGACGAGGCAGGCGCCCTGCATGGAGCCACGGGTCTTGCTGAAGAGGCGCACGCAAACATCCGGAAGCTGCTCGCGGACGCGCAGGCAACCGCACGGCTGCGGCACGGTGTCACTGTCGTGATCGCCGGCGCGCCCAATGTCGGCAAGTCCTCCCTGATGAACGCCCTGCTCAAGTATCCGAGGGTCATCGTCTCAGACGTCCCCGGGACGACCCGTGACTCGGTAGCGGAGGAGATCCTCCTGGGAAGACACCGGGTTACCCTTATCGACACGGCCGGCATAGGCGCAACCCCTTCCGACGCCCTCGATCGTCTGGCAAGTGAACAGGCGGCTCAGTCCATCGAACGCGCGGACATCGTCCTGATCGTCCTCGATGCCGAAACGGGACTGCAACAACACGAACGCGCCCTGCTCGATCGCGTCCGTTCACTGCCCCATCTCGTGGCCGTGAACAAGATCGACGCCGGACCGGTGCCCGCGGGTCTCGAGGAAGAGGTCGGCGAACCAGTGCTCGGCATCTCTGCCACGGAACGGACAGAACTCGACGAGCTTACCCGCCACCTGTCGGAGCTGGTCGAGACAGCTGCCGGGACGGTCGCCGCCAGGCAGATGGTAACACACCGGCAAACATTAGAGCTCATGACCGCCGACCGCGCGCTGGGCGATTTCATGAACTCAGCCGCGACAGCCCCGGCAGACGTCCTCGCGTATCTTCTCGGCGAAGCCCGCGAAGCGATGCAACGGCTTCTGGGCGAGCACATCGCCCCCGACGACATCCTCGCAACCGTCTTCAGCACCTTCTGCATCGGCAAGTAGTCGAGGCGTCCCTTGATCGTCAGGAGGCAGGACCCGCTGCCAACGGACAGGACGTTGTGCCCCTCTTCCTCAACGCAACCCCCCGGTCACATAGCTGGAGGGTTGCGTACGAGAACGTCCAGAGTGGAGCTACGGCTGCAGAGACCGCGCCCAGTCGAAGACGAACACTGCCTGTGCCCTGGCGATAAGAGCAGGGTCCGTAACGATGATACCGACCTCGCGCTGCTGCTGCAGTGGGTTATCGTCGGTGAGCGGTGGGTCCGAGCAGTTCTGCGAACCCACAAACATCTGCGTTCCATCGACCATAATCATCTTGACGTGGTAGTACGGCGTCATCGAAACGCGAACGGTGTCACCCCCGATGAGCATCCTTGCATCGGCAGCGGCCGTCCGGGAATCGGTATAAGTACCGTCGGTGATGGCCTGAACCTTGACACCGCGCGCAGCGGCCGCGGCCAGCGCCTGATTGACCATGTCGCTTTTGAGGTACTGTGTCGCAACGACAACACTGGTCTTCGCCCCGTCGATGAGTGCCTTGATGCGAGCGCCCGCGTTGAGCGGAGACACGATGAGACGATCGCTCGTCAGTTGCTGAAGGGTCAGCGGTTTCCTCTGCCAGTCCGCCCAGAAGATCGTTGTCAGATCGTTCACCACCTTCGGGTCCGTCGTGATGACTGCAAACGCACGATTCTTCTTGCCGTCGGCATACGTGAAGTTGTTTCCTGACATATAGGCCCGACTCCCATCCACGATGAAGTACTTGGCATGGGTAATGCGATAGCTCGGATTGGCACTGCGCACTGTGACGCCTGCCCGTACCAGGTCGGCGATGATACCCTTCGAGTCCGTGAGGGCGAGGCGTTCGCCTGGATCGACCATGACGTTGATAACCACACCTCTGGCAGCAGCGTCTGCAAGCTCGTCCTCGATGCGCGGATCGCTGAAATCGTAGATGGTGAACAGGATGGACGCCGTGGCTGATTCGATGAGCCGACAGGCGTCCATGTGGGCATCGTCGGGGAATGTCACAATGCGGTCCACCGCATCGGCACGGGCAAGAGAACCGGCAGGCGCTCCGACGAGAACGGCAAGGAGCATGAGCAGCAAGCCTATGGAAACAATCTTCTTCATTCCGAGTCCTCCTATGGCCGATACGTCAGGGTCACGGTCCGTGTCGCCGGGTCCCAGCCCACTTCGCAACCCAGGCTCTCGCCCACAAACCGGAACGGCAGGTAGGTGCGACTGGTCTGAATGATGGGTGTGACGTTCGCGTTCGCAGTGTCGATCTGCACAGTCGTTCCGTCCAAGAGAGCACCCGGCTTTCCGATCCAGAGCGAGAGAGTGTGGATTCCCAGCATAATGTCGACTCTGCCCTTGCCGTCTTTGCCGTCGAAGGCTACCGTCCCGCCGATAGCCTCGACGATGGCGCGTATGGGAACCAGCGTCCTGCCGCCCATGATCATCGGAGCAGCGTCCAGCGGTGGCTGCGCGATACCGTTTACCGTCATGGTTGTGCTGCCGATGATTAGGCTCACCGTTGTTTCCGCAGCCTTCGCGAGCCGGTACGTCGTGAACACTCCACCGTTGGTCAGGCCGACATAAACGATACCGTCGGTACTGAAGGAGGGAGAGATATCCAGGGCGTTGCCCCAGTACTTGCCGCTCACCAGCGGAATTCCACTACTCATACTGCCGAAGACCAGTCCGCGGTTTGTCGTCACGTCCAAGCCACCGCTCCACGAGACAGCGAGCACGGTGCCATCGGCCTCGTACGCGTCGCTGATGCGGATGGCATCGTACCAGATGTAGCTGGCAACCTGTTTCCAGCTGGCGCCCCTGTTCGTGGACCTGTAGACACCGGCCTCTCTGGTGCTCCCGGTTCCATAGTCCGTACACATGTAGACTGTGCTATCCGTCGCGAAGGTGGGCGAAATCCGCAGATCCTTCATTGCGTAGGCGGGCAGTCCGCTGCCCGCGAGATAGCCGAATGATGCGCCTCCATCTGTGCTCTGGTACATACGTCCCGAGTGCGTCCCGACGAACAACGTTTGATCAGTGGCAAAGGAGGGAGATACTGCGACACAATCGACGACTGTATCCGCAAGATCCAGTCCGGCGGTGAGCGGGGAACACTGCATCACGGTTGCGAAGGAGTCCACGGTGCACCACAATCCCTCGCCTTCCACTGAGATGAAAGCCACTCCGGACGTATGATAGTCAGGAGCGAAAGCGACCCATGGAACGGCATGTCCTGCAAATCCTCCCGCCGCGTTCCAGCTTGCCCCCTTGTCCCGCGAGACGAAGAGACCCCCGCCGTCCGTCCCTGCAACGACCGTCTCGTCAGTCCCATACGCAGGAGAAACCGCCACCTGAAGGACGCTGAGGTCAGTCAGGCCATTGTTGCAGTAGGATACGGTCTGCCCTGCGTCGAACGTGCGCGCAACGCCCTGATAGGCGGTGCCAAAGAACACCGTCCTGTCCGTCACGAACGCCGGCGAAACAGCCACAGCGTTCACGCGCGAGTTAGCAATGCCTGTGCTGCTGTCGGCCATGGTTTTCCCGCCGTCTCTCGAAACGAGCAGTCCGATACGGCTGGTTCCAACAAACAGCGTGCCGTCCGTCACAAATGCCGGACTCGCCGCAAGAGCCGTAATGGCGAAGGACTGCGGTGACGGTGACGTCATCGTCGCGGCCGACAGAGAACCCGTAGCGGTGTTCATCATTTGCAGTCCCTTGCCCGGTGTACCGATAAACAGTTCGCGCGTCGTGGCATAGAGAGGTGAAAACAGCAGAGAGGTGACAGTGCCACGATAGCTCCTGGTAAATGTCACACCGGCATCCGTCGTAACAAACACCCCATCCGCCCCGACCCCGACCGCAAACGTGTGGTCGGCGGCAAATGCAGGCGAGAACGCCAGGGCATTCCCTGTGTCTTCGCTGGGAATGCCGAGAGCTCGTGCCGAAACCCCACCGTCGGTCGAGATCCACGCCCCAGCTACATCGGCCGCCGTTTCGACACCAAACAGTACCGTATGATCGGCCCTGAATGAAGGCGAAACCACCATCCTCACGACGTTCTGGTTCTTCAGCTCCGCAGCGCACGCCGCCCATGAACGACCCACGTTCGTGCTCACCCAGGCGCCACTCAGGTATGTCGACGCAAACACCGTACTATCCTCCGTCAGGGTCGGCGACGGGGCGACAGCGTTGACATAGCTGTCCCCTCCAAGCCCCTTGTTGGAGTAGTCGAAACGGGCTCCGCCATCATCTGACCGGTACAAGCCGTCCTCCGTGGAGACCAGCGCGAGGCGGTCGCGCGCGAAGTCAGGAGAATACGCTGTTCCGGTGATGCTCTGGCTATGATGTTGCAGCCCATTCCGAACGACGCTGAACGTAGCTCCGCGGTCTCGGGACACATAGAAACCGTTGCTGGTTCCGACAGCAACACGGCCGTCATTCACAAAGGAAGGGGAAACCGCGATGCTGCGAATGGATCCACCGTACGGTCCATTGACAGAGTTGAACTCGTACGAGGCTACGCTGGCACTGCGCACAACAGGAAGCCCCGCAGTCGCAACACTCAGCAGCAGAAGCACGCCCAAGAAAACCGCAATAGACTGGTTTATCCGCTTCACATCGACTCCTTTGTCCCGACTCGGTCACTCGTGAGACAAACGGGGCACGGAATCGACCGCGCCCCGACCCTGATGTTTGCTCAGTGCTCTTGAGAATGTTACTTGCGGATGACCGCCTGGACGTCAAGGGCCATCTTCTTGAGACCGTCGGCAACACTCACCTTGCCAAGGTAGATGTTCTGGAGGTTTGCAGAGATCTTGGTGCGTGCGCTGTTCCATCCGGCTGTCGGCGGTTGAAGAACCGAACCGCTGAGCTGCTCGAGGCCGGAACGCGTCTCGGGCTTCGCTGCGTATGCCGCGATGAGGACCGGGTCCTCGAGGGAACTCTGGCGAGCCGGCAGGTACCCAGTCTGTGCTGCCCAGACAGCCTGCGTATGGGGCGAGGTGAACCACTTGATGTACGCCCATGCAGCATCCTTCTGGCGCTGTGTATACTTGGGGGCATTGCCGAACATGACGATGTTGGTGCCGTAGAGTGCTGCGGCCTGGCCAGCAGGTCCTGCGGGCAGAGGTGCTTCGCCCAGCTCGAACTTGCCGCCGATAGCGGCTTCCACATAGCTGCGGCCGACCACTGAACCCATGTACATGCCGGCCTTGCCGACGCCCAGATCGGACTGGTCGCCATAAGCTGTCGTGTAGTGCATGAACTTCTTGGCGTACAGGTCGGCAAACAGCTGCGTCCCTGCCTTGACGCCATTGTTGTTGGCAAACAGGACGTTGTCGTACGTGTCGCTCAGGACTTTGCCACCATAGGCATAGACAAGCGAGTACCACAGGTCGACGGATGGCGTGTGCGAGGCGCCCCACTGGATCTGCTCGCCCTTGTCGTTGGTTTTGTTCAGTTTGGCGCAGTCGTCAGCAAACTCCTGCCACGTTGCCGGTGCACGCGTGATGCCTGCTTCCTTGAACATATCCTTGTTGTAGTAAATGACGATGTTGGACTTGTTGAACGGCATCATGTAGCGCTTGCCGTCCGCAAGTTTCGACGAATCCCACATCTTGGGGAAGAAGTCGGCGACTTCAGCCTTCGACAGACCGTTGGCGCCATTGATGTAGCTGTCGAACGTGCTGAGATAGAACCCGGTGGCATACTGAGCAGCCCAGTTCTCATACGCCTGTGCGATGAGGGGTGGATCCTTAGCCGCAATAGCACCGATGGTCTTCGTCTGCAGAGTGTTGTAGTTGGCCATCTGGACCAGCTGGACTTCCATGCTGGGATGCGTGGCGTTGAACTCCTTGGTCAACCCGGTGAGGGACTGGCCGAGTGCTGCGGCCATGGCTTCCCAGAACGGGACGATGGCCTTGTTCTTCAGCCAATCCATGGAGAACTGGACGGTGACCTTCTTGAGTGCAGCGTCCCATGTAGTTGTCGCACCCATGGACTCGGCAACGAAACGCACAGGAACGACAGTCTTGCCATTGATGATTGTGGCAGCAGCATCCAGCGCGACATCGTAGTCGTTGACCTTGGCGACCGTCTTGTCAATTGTCAGCGCAATCTTGTTTTCCGCCAGCGTGATGTTGGCGGTCCTGGTCGCAGCGTCCCACGCCAGTGTGGCTCCCATGGCCTCAGTGATGAAGCGCAGTGGGACCAGCGTGCGGCCGTTCTTAATCACAGCGCCCTGCTCGAGCGTTGTGGTTGTTCCGTTGACAGTGCCCGTGTTCTTACCGATGTAGACCTCGATCGTTGTCATCGACTCAGCCTTGGTCGCCGGAACAGCAGCGAGCACCGAGGTGAATGCGACGAGCAACGCCAGTACAACAGCCAGCAACCTACGCGTGTTGAGCATACTTCCTCCCCTAAGAGATTGGATAGTAACGTGCAACTCCATCAAGACGGCTACCCCTTGACACCGCCCCCGCCAATACCTTCGATGAACTGCCTCTGCACGAAGAAGAACAGAACGACGATGGGGACCGTCGTAAAAACCGATGCTGCAGCCAACTGAGACCACTGCTGTCCCTTCTCTCCCAGGAAGGAGTTCAGAGCAACCTCGATCAGCTGCTTGTTCTGCGACTGGGTCATGACGGTGGGCCACAGGAATGATGTCCACGAACCCAGGAACGAATTGATGGCGATGGTCACGATCGCGGGCTTCGCGAGCGGCAGGGCAATGCTCCGGAAGTAGCGCAGACGCGATGCGCCGTCGATCTGTGCGGCCTCCCACAGCTCCTTGGGCATCGACATGAAATACTGCCGGAGCAGGAAGATGCCAAACACGCTCGCCGCGAAGGGGATGATCAGCGCGTAGAACTTGTCGTACCAGCCGAGCGTCCGAATGATGAGGAAGTTTGGGATGAGTGTCGTCGCCGCGGGGATCATCATGACACTGAGGACCAGGCTGAACAGCGCCTCCTTCCCCTTGAAGTTGATGCAGGCAAAGGCAAATGCGGCAAGCGAGGATGTCGTCAGGGAGATCAGTGTCGAAGCGACTGCAACGAAGAGCGTGTTGCCGAAGTAGCGTAGCCACGGCGCCGAGTTCCACGCGTCGATGTAGTTCTGGAAGGTGGGGTGTGTGGGCCACAGTTGCGGCGGGACGCTCATGACGGAGTCCTGAGGCTGCAGGGACGTGACGATCATCCAGTAGAAGGGGAACACCACCAGGATGAAGAGCGCTGTTATGGCAAGATAGAGGAATACTCTGTTGACCCTGTTCCAGAGGACGGACTGTCGCATCGTCGTCATGTCACACCATCATCCATAGAAGACCTTGCGTCCGGTCGCCTTGCGCTGGAGCATCGTCAGGAGGAAGATGATGACAAACAGCCCTATGGAGACTGCGCCGGCGTAGCCGAAATGCATCTGCCCAAAGGCCTGCTGATACAGGTAGTAGCCTGTCGTCGTCGTCGAGTCCACTGGTCCCCCTTGCGTCAGGACAGCTACCTGGGTGAACATCTTGAAGGCGCTGATGGTGTAGATGATCACGACGAAGTAGGTGGAAGGGGAGATCATGGGCCACGTCACATGCCAAAAAGTCCTCCATCCGCTTGCTCCGTCGATCTGTGCAGCCTCGAGGAGTTCAGTCGGTACCTTGGACAGCGCGGCCATGAAGATGATGACTGCGAACCCGATGTCATGCCACGTCGAGTAGAGGATCATCGCGGGCATCGCCGACGCCGTATCAGTCAGCCACCTGCTGACTGGCAGGCCCGCGAAGTGCAGTGCCGCATTGAGCATGCCATAGTCAGGGTTAAAGATATAGAGCCAGATGATGGACGTGGCGACCAGCGGCGTGATATACGGGATGAAGAACCCCATGCGCCAGAACGTCCGCCCTCGGACCTTCGCATTGAGGAGCACGGCGATGAGCAGTGAGATGGCGACCGCGACCGGGACACTGCCTATCGTGAAATAGAGCGTCCTCCACGCTGAACCCCAGAAATCGCCCGAGGTGAGCAGCTGTCGGAAATTGCCGAGGCCCACGAAGTCCATCTGCCCGACGAGGTTGGTGTCGAACAAGCTGAGACCGACGACGATAAACGCCGGAAGGAAGGTGAAGACTAGAAGCACCAATATCGAAGGGAGCGTAAACAGCCAACCGGCGACGTTGTCGCGGATGACCTGCTTTCGTTGTGCCGGCGTACGTTTGTTGTCCATACTGCAAACACCTCGAGACCGCAGTTTCAAGTTCGCAAGCGACTTGGCTAGGTGGACTTAGCTGTTCAGTATATCATTGGCAACTTGCAAGTCAAAAAGAGGCTGCGAGCGCCCCTGGTAGCCTTCCCGCTGTCGTCTCGGAGTGACAGAAATCGCGCCTCTGCTATACTTTCCGAAGCAGGATTCGTCCTGCAGCTAGGGGGTGGAGAATTGACACAGCACTTTGTTGAGCTCACAGCACCGACGCGGCTCATGGCCAAGGTCGCGTTTGCCTGCTCGGCCGGCGTCGCCGGAGATGTTGTTCTTGTCCTTCCCAGAACGCCGGCTGAGGAAATCGGCCGTGTCCACCGACTGGTAGCGGCGGCTCGCAAGGCTCTTGGGGCAACATCGATACCCTTCCAGATCATGGAGATCGACGAGGCAATCCGCCTGGCAACGTCCGGGGATCCTTCCCGGACACTCGTGATCGACCTCGACCTCCTGCGTCACGAAGACATTGGCCTGCTCGAGTCCGCCTGTGGTTCGAGCTCGCAGGTAATTGGCTACAAACTCCATCAGAACCCTTCCAGAACATCGGCGGCCATCTTCGCCCGCGGCGACTCCAATTCCGCCCTTGCCGGGACGGTGGTGCGTCGGCTTACGGAGGCCGGGGTCGTGGACAGAACAAGCTTTGTCCACGTCACCCATGCAGGCCAGTCTGCGACCGTCGACGACAGCGTCCTTGAAGCGTATGGCAAGGTGAAGGCTGAACTGCCACAGGCCCGTCTCGCCATCGAACAGGCCGAGGACGACGTGGAATCCGCCATCGAACACTGTTCGCTTCAGTACGGCCTGCTTGTCCTTGGACTGCCACAGCACCCCGGAAAACACTCAGTGACCCAGCACCTGCTGGCACAGGTCACGGCAGGACTGCTCCGCACGACCACCGTGTTCGTCTACGCGCGCGGCGCAGAGGTTGAGCAGCTGTCGGCCACGACGAACGTCATCGAGCCCTGGATCCTCAAGAACACGTTTTCCCAGGACGAGTTTGCGGACATCGACCGGCTTCTCCAGGCCAAGCGTGACCGCCATGTGTCGATCTCCCTCGTCCTGCCGGCGCTCAATGAGGAGAAGACGGTTGGGCAGGTTATCGACGCCTTCAAGGGCCCACTGATGGACGAACGGCCGCTGCTCGACGAGATCATCCTCATGGACAGCGACAGTGGCGACAACACGCGCGCAATCGCGACCGCGCGCGGCATCCCCGTCTATATCCACCAGCAGGTGCGTCCGGACCTCGGAGCATATGCCGGCAAAGGCGAGGCGATGTGGAAAGCATTGTTTGTCGCAACAGGAGACATTCTGGTCTTCGTGGACACCGATCTGTCCAATCCCCACCCGTCATTTGTCACCGGACTTGTCGGTCCTCTTCTCCTGGACGAGCACCTGAACTTCATCAAGGGGTTCTACCGCAGGCCCGTGCGTGTCGTCAACGAGTTCGTGGAAGTAGGCGGCGGCCGTGTCACGGAGCTCACCGCGCGTCCCCTTCTGAACCTCTGGTATCCGGAACTAGGGGGGCTGTTCCAGCCACTTGCGGGGACCATCGCGGCACGCACCGGCATTCTGCGCGAGCTGCATTTCCTGACCGGCTATGGCGTCGAGATCGGGCATGTCATCGAATACTTCCACAAGTACGGCATCGATGGTCTGGCCCAATCGGAACTGGGCGAGATCGTGCACCGCAATCAACCCCTGGAAGCGCTGTCCAAGATGTCGTTCCAGGTCCTGGAAGCCTTCTTCCAGTTGTCGCATGGTCTCATGGCCACTGGCATGGCTGATCGCATGAACGGCATCCTGCGGCAACCCTTCCTTTCAGACACGGGTTTCACGCTCTACCAGACACGTGTCGGGCAGGAGGTGAGGCCTCCGGCGTCCTCGGTGCCACCTCTCGATCGTCCCGCTTCAGGCGCACCAGCAACCTGACAAGCAGCAACCGACATGACTGTGACCGACGCTCAGATCCAACCCTGGTGGAAACGAGGCATCATCTACCACTGCTACGTCCGCAGTTTCATGGACGGCAACGGCGATGGCGTGGGAGACCTTCCTGGGCTGATCAGCAAGCTGGACGTTCTACGTGATGATACGCCCTCTTCCCTTGGCATCGAGGGCCTGTGGTTGTCACCTGTCTACCCGTCGCCCAACCACGATTTCGGATATGACATCAGCGACTACCGCTCGATCGATCCCGCGTATGGCACGATGGACGACTTCGACCGCCTCGTGGCCGGTGCCCGCTCGCGGGGCATCCACCTGATCATGGACCTTGTCGTCAATCACAGCTCGACCGAGCACGCCTGGTTCAGGCAGGCCCGCACTTCCCGTGAGAACTCGTTCCACGACTACTACCTCTGGAACGACGGAACCAATGGCAAACCTCCCAACAACTGGGGTTCGTCATTCGGAGGCTCAGCCTGGGAATGGAGCGAGCAGACCCATGAATTCTACCTGCACAGCTTCCTCAAGGAACAGGCGGACCTGAACTGGCGCAACCCCCGGCTTCGTGAGGAGATCCACGACATCATGCGGTTCTGGATGGACCGGGGTGTCGACGGCTTCCGTCTCGACGTCGCCAATTACTATGTCAAGGACGCCCAGCTGCGGGACAATTCCCACGAGTTCGTCATTGCTCAACCCATGCCTGGCAACCCCTCGAAGACTCTACTCATACCGATGTCACGCGAGGTGTACGATCACACCGTCGATCAGCCGGAGACGCATGACGCCCTGCGCGAAATGCGCGGTGTCATCGACGAGAAGTCAGGACGCATGATGGTGGGCGAGATCACGCAGCGCACGCTCGAGCAGGTACTCTCCTACTATGGCGAGGACGGAGACGAGCTGAACCTGGTATTCAACTTCTTCTTCTTTGTTCGACATTTCCGGGCGAAGGACTTCCGCGACATCATCGCAAGAACCCTCGACCTGCTACCCGAGGGCACCTGGCCCGCCTGGGTCCTGAGCAACCATGACGTCGTCCGCGCGGTATCACGCTACCACCTCTCACCCCCAATGACGAAGAGCATGCTAGGACTTCTCCTGACGCTCAAGGGAACCCCGTTCCTCTACAATGGAGAGGAGCTGGGGCTTGCGAACACGCCGCTCCCGAAGAGGCTTCTTCAGGACCCCGTCGGCAAGAAGTACTGGCCCCTGCCGGTCGGCAGGGATGGCGAACGCACGCCGATGTCGTGGGATGCAACACCGGGCGCCGGGTTCACCACGGGAACCCCATGGCTGCCCGTCAGCGCTTCTGCGACGACGTACAGTGCGGAGTCGGCTGACCCGACATCAGTGCTGAGTTTCACGAGACGGCTCTCATGGTTCAGGTCGCACCATCCCGCGCTGACCACAGGCAATATGTCTATCGTCGGCGGTCCGTCGGACACCTGCCTGTGCTTCACGCGCAAATCCTCAGCGGAGCACATGACGGTTACGATCAACCTGTCCGACCAGACCGTCGCAATCCCACGGGGCGGCTTCACGTCAGACCAGACTCCCCTGTTCAGCACAGAGGAGCAGCCATCCACGGACAGCCTGGCTCCCTGGGAGGTCCGGATAACAGCCACTCACGCATAGCCTGAAGAACGGGTGGTCACTCCGTTACGTAGGAGCTGTTCCTCCCAGTAACATCCCGGCCGATGATCACGACCATGTCGGGACTCCCGCCCGTCCTGACCAGTGTACCACTGATTTCAACCTGCCGGATCGAACCCGAAGCGTTCTGGACGTCGACAACCTCAAGGGGCTCAGATTCTCCCAGCAGCAATCGGCCAAAGAATGTCGCGCAACGACTGCGATCGGCAGGCATGACCACATCGACCACGTCCCAGCCGACGAGCGAAGGCACAGGTACACCAAGGAACTCGTACAAACGGGCATTCGCCACGACGATGCGCCTGTCCGGGCTGACCATGCAGATGTGCTCAGACGACCTGTTCAGGAAGATATCCAGCTGCTCCTGACTCCTCTTCAGCTCCTGTTCGTTCCTGCGTATTTCGGTGACATCAAACCCAATGCCGACGACGTTTACGACAGAGCCCCGGATGTCCCACACCGGCATCTTCACTGTGTGGTACAGCCGGTGTTCGCCGCCTTGGACGTCATCGTAGTCATGTGCCCACCCTTGTCCCGTTTCGAACACGATGTCATCCGTCGTCTCAAACTCCAAGGCATGCTCGGGCGCGAAGAGTTCTCTGTCGGTGTGGCCGATGAGCTCCTCAAGCTTTCTGCTTTGCCAACGAGGCAGCATCGGATTAGTCTGCACCCATGGCAGATTTCCCGCCAGATACCGATGGTCTCTCGACTTCAGCCAAACCGCGGCGGGGAGATTGTCCATCAGTGCCCGGACGAAGGCCCGTGACTCCTCCAGTGCCTCCATGCTCTCCTGCCGGGCAAGAAACCTCTGCTCGAGGATGAGAGCACGGACCGCCGCCCAGATCAGAATGCCGCTGACGAGGGCGATGCCCACCATCAGCACCTCCTGGCCAATGGTCAAGTTGTCGGCGAAATCCCCCAGGAGGGCACTCCACACGACCACATACAGGCACGCAGCCAACGTGGCTCCGCTCCTCGCCCGCCTGAACCACCGCGTCGGCCTGTCTGTCGCACCTGCTCCCTTGTGACGACTGCTACTTGCTGGATTGTCCGGGTTCATTCGTCCACCCTCTCTCTTGACATCATTGAGCGTAGCCATCATGCATGACCTGTCAAACACTCCCAAAGAGCGTGGACCACCCGGAGCCTCTCCTTGACAAAGGAAGAGGGCCCGCTAGAACATTCATGGGAAGGACCGCCAGTCGTATCGCTGGACAACGGTATGCTGGAGGATCCCCTCTGCCGGATGCGCCATGGCGTGCCGGTTTGCGCCGACTGGAGGCAACAATGAAAGTCAGCATCATTGGTGGAGGTGGAACCAGAGTCCCGATTCTTATGGGCGCTCTCCTCGACCTTCAGGAACGGCTCGACCTTTCGGAAATTGCGCTGATCGACCCCGACGGCAAACGGTCTGCCGCCATTGACAAGGTCGTAGCGGCCCTCGTCCAGGACAGAGACAGCACGGTCACAGTCTCGCATCCCAGCACGTTCCGCGAGTGCGTGACAGGAGCCTCCTTCGTCATCGCCGCAATACGCGTGGGTGGCGATCATATGCGTACGCTGGACGAACGCATCCCCCTCTCGATGGATGTCCTGGGGCAGGAGACGGTCGGCGCGGGTGGCTTCGCCATGGCGGTCCGCACCATCCCCGTCGTGCTGGAAATGCTCAAGGAACTGCGCGAGGTTGCGCCCGACGCCTGGTTCATCAACCTCACGAATCCGTCGGGGATCATCACGCAAGCCATGGTCAGCCATGGAGGCTTTCACAACGTCGTCGGCATCTGTGATGCGCCGACCTCCATCGGCATCCTGCTGGCCTATCTCCTCAAGGTCGAGCCGGAAAACCTGGTACTGGACTACTACGGGCTGAACCACTGTGGTTTCGTCAAGGCTGTCTACGCCCTCGGGCACGACGTGCTGCCCCAGATCCTTTCCATGATCGACCAGGTGCCCGGCTTCGAGGCGATGACACGCTTCCCGCCGGCATTCGTCCGACGCCTCGGCAAGCTGCCCAACGGATACATCTGGTACTACGCGTTCAAGCGCGAATCGCTCGCGGCCGTCAAGGCTGCCAGGGAAACCCGTGGCGAGGAAGTGGAGCGCCTCAATGCACAACTTGTGGCCGACCTCATGGCAACCGACGACCCGCTGGCCGCATACGAAGCATATCTCGACAAACGCGACGACGGTCACCTCGCAGAGGAGTACTGGACCGCCATGAGCCTCAAGAGTGGCCAAGGATATAGTGCAGTTGCCATGGACGTGCTTCTCGGCCTCGCAGGCAAGGGTCAGTCGGTCGTCCCTGTCAATGTCATGAACCGTGGGGCGATTGCCGGCCTTGCCCTCGACGACGTCGTCGAGGTCCCGTCACTGATCACCGAACGGCTCATCCGCCCGCTGGCAGTCGGACCCATCGACACGGAGTCACAGCTGCTGATCGGGCAGATAAAACTGTATGAGAGGTCCCTCGTCGACGCAGTCGCGTACCGCGACCTCGGCGCTCTCATCGAGGCTCTGGCACTCAATCCGCTGGTCCCCTCGCCGGCCGTGGCGCGAGACCTCGTCCTGGCGTTCAAGGAACAGGAGGCCCCATACTTCGACAGTTTCAAGTAGCCGCACGCATCCGCAATTCCCTGGAGGCAGTATGAACTTCTGGAAAAAGCTTGCATACAGCTTCGGTTCGATAGGGGCAGGCCTGCCGGAAAATGCATTCACGGCTTGGGCGCTGTACCTCTACGTGGACAAGCTGGGCTTTCCACAACAGCTGTTCGCGACCGCCATGCTCATCTACACCATCTGGAACTGTATCAACGACCCGTTGTTCGGCTACTGGTCCGACCGGACGCATACCCGGTGGGGGCGGCGCATCCCGTTCGTCGTCCTGGGAACGCTGCCCTTGGCGCTCGCCTTCTATCTCATCTGGGTCCCGCCGGCTGGGATGTCCACGTCAGCACTGTTCTGGTACTACCTTGCGGTCATCTTCGCGTTCGATGGGTTCTATACCATCGTCATCATCAACTGGACGTCCCTGTACCCCGAGACGTTCACGAGCACGAGCGACCGCAGCACCGTCAACGCCTGGCGCCAGGCTCTCGGTATCCTGGGCGCGATGGCCGGTCTGGCCGCGACGCCGCTGATCGTCGCCAAGCTCGGATGGAGAGGCATGGGTGTCATCTTCGGGGCGATCACCGCCCTATCCATCTTCATCTCACTGCTGGGCTCAAAGGAGAACCTGCATGCCCCCGGTGAACCTCTGCCGCTGGGGCCCGCCATCAAGAACACGCTGGCAAACAGGTCGTTCCTGACGTTCGTCATGTTCAACCTGTTCGTGAACTCGGTCATCGTGCTGGTACCCCAGGTGATACCCTTCTTCGCCAAGTACGTTCTGCGCATTTCGGACTCCCAGACCAGCCTTATCATGGCCCCCATCTTCATCGTCGCCATTATCACCCAGATCTTCTGGTCAAGGGTCGTCATCCGCAGGGGCGTTCGCACGACGGCCATCATCGCCTGCGTCCTGTTCGGTCTGACGCTTCTTCCGCTGGGACTGGTCCGGACGATGCCACAGGCCATCACCTGTTTTGCCATCGTAGGTGTCGGACTCGGGGCCCTTCTTCTGGTAGGTGACATTATGGTCGCCGACATCTGTGACGAGGACTACCTCAAGACACACACACGCAGAGAAGGCATGTATTACGGCGTCAACGCGCTCATCATGCGCATGAGCGTCGCCATCTCCGCCGGCACCATCTCACTTGTCCAGACGATCACCCGGTACAAGCCCGTGGCAGATCCCGCGCTGATGGCGCCGGCCGCCGTCATAGGCTTCAGGTTCCTGGTGAGCGTTGTTCCCGCCGCCCTGATTGGCGTGGGGCTCATCTTCGTCTTCTTCTACCCGCTGCATGGCAAGAAGTTGGAGGCCGTCAAGGCGCAGTGTGCTCTCACCACTGCATCGTGTCCCGAACCAGGGACTCCCTTCACCGGCACACCCACCATCTGAACGGAGGCCATGGACAATGAACTGGAATGAGTTCCTGCCGATCCCGCTCATCGATTCAGCACAGAAATACGTCGTGTTTCAACCACACTCCGACGATGCCGTCTGGTTCGCCGGGGGCCTCCTGCTCAAGCTGGCCAAGGCGGGCAAGGACGTCACGCTCGTTACGATGACCGACGGCTGTCTGGGCAGCATGGACGTCTCGATGACACGCGACCGCCTGGTCGCAGTCCGAAGGGATGAGGACCAGCGTGCCGGCGAGGCCATAGGGGTAGCCAAACACCTGTACCTGTCCTTCCATGATGGTGAGCTGCCGCACTGCGGGGAAACGACCACGGCGATGGTCCGCATCATCCGGCAGGAACAGCCGGACGCGGTGCTCGCCCCTGACCCCTGGCTGACGTATGAAGCCCACCAGGACCATCTGAATTGTGGATGGTCGGCGGCTGAGAGCATGATCTACTGCAACCTGCCCCTCTATCTCCCCGAACTGCCCCCTCACGACGTCCGCTTCATCGCGTTCTACCTCACCGGCAGGCCAAACCAGTTTGTCGACATCTCAGCCGAGAACGAGGTGAGGCTGGCAGCCCTCAGCCTGTACAGAAGCCAGTTCACCCCGGAGACGCTGGAAATGGCGACGCAGTACACCACCCTCAAGGCCTCAGACCTGGGCAGTACACATGGCATGCAGCTGGCAGAGGCTTTCAAGGTCCTGACCCCCCTCCACCTTCATACAAGCGTCGACTCGGAGACCATCTGAGATGGCTGTGACGTACTATCTCGGCGTCGACGGAGGGACCACCAGGACGAAGGCAGTCGTCGGTGATGATGCCGGCCATATCGTCGGATCCGGAGAAGGAGGAGCCTCCAACTACCAGGTCGTCGGACTTGAAGCGGCCATGTCAGGCATCACCGACGCCGTTCAGCATGCCCTGACGGCTGCGGATCTCTCGATAGCGCAGATCGAATGCGCCGTTTTCGGACTGTCCGGCATGGATCTACCCATGCACCGCGAGGTACTTGATACGGCTCTGACCACCACATTCCCCGGGCTTATCTTCGACCTTGTCAACGATACCTGGATCATGCTCAGGGCAGGGAGCGACAAGAGCTGGGGTATCGCCCTGGTGTGCGGCGGAGGCGCCAACGCATGTGCCTGCAGCCGCGACGGGGCCTGGGTCACGCTCCGGGGCCTCGGCTACGAGAGTGGCCTGCGAGGCGGCGGACTGGACATGCTGAGAGACGTCCTGCACTACGCATTTCTTTCCCACGATGGGACAGGGCCGAAATCCGTGCTGGAGCAGACGGTACTGGACGTGACGGGAGCCCCCGACTATGACACGCTGCAACTCCTGTTTCTCGAGGCCGTACAAGACATGGCTGGACATGGTGAACTGCTGCAGCGAGCTCTGGCTATCGTGCCGCTGGTCTTCGACGGTGCGACGGCTGGCGACAAAGTGTGCAAGCGTATCCTCATGCTACAGGCAGAGTCTCTGGCCGAGGGAATCACGGGGCTTGTCCGCAAGATGCGCTTCGAGCGTGAGACGGTCGATGTCGTCCTGGGAGGCTCGGTCTTCGGGGGCAGCAATCCCACCTTTGTCGACAGGCTGACCTTGCTCGTTCATGAAGTCGCCCCACTCGCGCGACTGCGACCACCGCTGCTCGACCCGGTCCTCGGCGCCTACGTGATGGCGTTGCAGAGAATGGGCAAGTTCGACGCGGCGAACACGTACGCGGTCCTCGCCGGTCAGATGGTCTAGCAAAAACAAGAGTGTCTGCTAGACTACGGACATGCCTCTGTCCTAAGGCTGTGCTGATCCGACCGCGTCAACCCAGGATCGAGGCATTTGTCTGTGTCTGGTGAAGTTGGCTGAGGCGGCTGGAGTCGAACCAGCAATTCATGGCTCCAAAGGCCACTGTCCTACCATTAGACGACGCCCCAACATGTGGCTTTGCTGCAGTATTCTAGTGCTGCCTCGGGTGCTGTCAAGGAGAGCGAGGCGATGAATCGTTGACAATGACGAATCATGACGAGAGTACGTTCTCCCGGGGAAACGGGCATCCAACGCTCGAGCAGTCCGATGCTCTCAAGCTTGTCGCCATCATCTCGATGACCGTCGACCACGTGGGAGCCATTCTCCTGCCGAACGTGGGCTGGCTCCGCATCATCGGGCGCGTGGCTTTTCCCCTCTTCGCCTACCAGCTTGCCGCCGGCTATGTGCATACGCGCAACCTCTTGCGCTACGCGCTCAGGCTTGCCGTCTGGAGTCTTATTGCTCAGCCTGTCTACATGATGGCGTTCGACGTGCGTCCATGGACACTCAACATCTTTGCCACACTGCTGCTGGGACTGCTGGCTATCTGGGGGTGGGACCACCGGCAGTGGTGGGCGGTCGCCCTTGTGCTGAGCCTAGCTGCCATACAGCTCTGGCTGCCGGCCGTGGGCCCGGATTACGGCCTCTATGGTGTTCTGCTGTGCCTGGCCAGCTTCGTGCTGTTTCAGCACAGAGACCAGCTCGCCATCGGCCATGGACTCCTGCACATGCTCGCCGGGATCATGTTCTGGCCGTCTCAGGTCTACGCAGTGGCCAGCATCCCGTTCATCCTCTGGCCACCCCGACTGCACCTGCACCGTCTGCCGCGGCTGTTCTATGCATACTACCCGGCTCACCTCGCTCTCCTCGTCCTCGTCCGCCATCTGCTGACGCGCTGAAGGCATTGCTCGAGCAGTTGGTCGTCCTATACTGATGGCCAGTACCTGGAGGCAACCGTGAACCGCAAACGCATGCGTACAATCGTCACCATTCTCATCGTGCTCGCTCTCGTCAGCGGAGGAGCAATCGGGCTCGTTACCGCCCTGCGAAGTACGACCGTGGACGAGCCCATCAGCGTCCTGCCTGGCGTGACGCTGACCCCCGAGGACTTGAAGGAGACGGGTCTGGGAACGGCCGTTGACGTCCAGTATGCGGGCAAGACGTTCGTGTTCTTCCCGGACGAAAGCACGGACGGCCAGGGCAAGGAACTCGCCGGGGTAAAGAGCGGTATCATCATCGATTTCCGTGGCGGCTCCGTCACATTTCTCGGAGGGCAGTTCTTGCAGTACAGCAGCCCTGTGGTTCGTGACCGGGCATACGCCTGGTACCGGGACAAGGTTGCAAGCACCGGACTGGTCGACGACGAAGGAACGGCAGTCGTCGGAGATGTCTCGGCACGGTACTCTGACCCCGACGCGGCCGCTCTGCTCGTGCGGAAAAACGAAACGGTATTTGCGCTCCTGTACACGCTGAGCACCACTGCCACCAGCGCGACGCCCCAACCGATCGTCGCCCTCGAGGCTCTCGCCCGCCTGCTGGCCTCACGCTTCTAGCCGCCGGGAACCCGGCGGCCCGCACAGCCGTCCTACCAGTATGCCGTCGCGAACTGCACCGCGGTCGAGGAGGAATCGATGAGACGTCTAGCGCTGATCCTGATTGTAACCATGTGCTGTGTGGCTGCCGGCTGTGCCACATTGAGTGAACCGGTGACGCCCGTTGTTACGGTGACCTCAGGTCCTGTGCCGGTTCGTCTGGGCACCTACGGCTGGTTGGCCCCTAGACACGGGGTCCAGTCTGACGCCCCCGTCCCCGACGAGTTTGTCGCCGACGTCCCTGTAGTCACGGCACCCTGTGGCTCGACCGTCTCGGTCGACTATGGCCGCCGAACGCAAGACCTCTTCGCGTATCTCTGGAACGATCACAAACCGACACGGGTCGAGATCCGGGGCGGGATGCTCACATTGCCTGCGGATCCCGGCACATATGTCTACAGCCTCGAGTCAACCTGGCGCGAGGGACATGCCAGTCACGTCATCAAGATAGCGACAGTCCCCAGGTAACCCGTTAGCTGGGCTGCCCGTCGTCGGGCTTTGTCGGCTCGGCAGGAGGCGTGATGGTCTCCATCTTCTTCTCCTCCGGAGGAACGACCGGCATGCTCGTCCATGCCTGGGGGGTGTCACGACGCTCTGCCGATCTCTGTTCGCGCTCGATGTGCCGCTGTTCGCGCTCGGCTCGCCTTGAGCCACGTTCACCGGGGGTTCCGGCGAAAAGGACCGTGACGCCCAGTGCCAGCAAGACCACTCCCGGAACCCATGCCGCAATCCGGTTGAGTCCAAACCCCTCGAACCCAAGCCAGCCCTCAAACACGTACCCCAGTACCACAAAGGCGACAAGACCGAAGGCAAGACCACCTGCGCCATCCCTGACGTGACGCCAGTTGGCGTGCAGCGTCCCATGGATAATACCTGCGAGTCCTCCCGCAGCCGGGAACACGAGTGCCCATGCATATGCCCAGCTTTGCCATGTGCCGGTGACGTCCTGATACCAGATCAGGGCTCCCACCGCCGCAGCCACCAGCCCGAACCCGGACAGACCCTCGCCCGCCCCGCCCGGTAGCACCAGACCCACCACGAACAACGCAAGTCCGGGAATGATGATGCGCAGTGGCCATGACATTTCCGCCCAGCGCTCCGGAAGCCAACCCAGGCCAATATGAACATATTGCAGTACCAGGATGACAATGCCGACGACGATCAGCAGGATGCCGACGTTCGCCATCGGGGAACGGGTCGTACGAGTGTTCTGGTTAGCCATATTTGCTCCTTACCCACATAGCCGGTCTTCTGAGAACACTGACCGACTGTTCACTCTGTTTACGTCCACCACCTCGCGAAGGTTACGGCGAATCCGCCACGTCGCACTGCCTCCCGACATCGCTGACAGCCGCCCTCCTGCGCGCCATGCAGATGAACGGCGGTGTCTCTATCTGCAGCAGTGATGCACGATGCCATCCCCGGAGATGCCACAAGTGATCACGGACGCTCCAGTCGGACCTCCACGAAGTGGCAGCCCTCATGCGCCGTAACGGCACCCACAGTCACGCGAGGCGCGAAGGCGAACAACGGCATGCCTGTCACGACAGTATGCAGCTCTCCTCCCTCGCCGGTGGGATCGCACCCCGCCGCTCTGAGTTCGTCGATGCAGGTTTCGTCGAGCGTGCGCCCAAGGAACGCCTGGCTGACCGCCGCATCCCGCGTCGCCACGATCACGGCGTGGATATGGTGCTGAAGCTGTGACACCAGGACGGCCTCGCCACCCATGTCCCACAGCGGAAGGTGCACCTTCACGCCGGCCGTGAGCGCAACTCTCTCGACCCACGTGCGGTGCGCCACCCACTCCGGGTGGCCCTCAACAGTCATGTCACCGAAGACGCCGTCGACGATCCCCATAGCTCGAATCTCTGCAAGTCCATCCAGGAATGCGTCCTCGTACGCCGCCCAGGACGCATTGCGAACGACCAGCGGCAGCCCGAGAGCGTCGGCCTGGACCTGCAGCGAGGCAAGTGACAGACCATGTGAGTGCGACCGCGCTCCTGTCTCATCCATGACGGTAAACAGCGCCGCGGGTCGTGCGCCTGCCTCTACACTGAGCTGGAAGGCGAGGCAACAATCCTTGCCTCCACTCCAGGAACAGAAGAATGGTGTCTCCGGTTCCAGTAGACCCGGCGCCGGAGTGCTCACGTACACTTCCTTGTTGCCAGCCGCTTGCGCATCACCACGATGCCGGACTTGGGGCCCTCTGCCACCAGGAATCCCTGGCGTTCGAACATGGCGCGCGTTCCGGTATAGACAAAGGCGTCTGGCTGTGCTCTGCCATGCGTATCCTTGGGACAGGCCTCGACGACCTCGGCTCCTTCACGCTCCATCAGCTTCAGCGATTCTGTCAGCAGTAGGTCGGCTACGCCGCAGCGGCGCCACGTCCGCTCGACAAAGAAGCAGCCGACGAACCAGACCCTTGCTGCCGGTGTTCCCTTGAACGAAGGTGAACGCTCCAGCCGTGGAAACACAGAGCGCGGCTCGAACGAGCACCACCCGACGGCCTCACCGCCATCGTATGCGAGAACGCCATGTGCCTTACCTTCCTGCACCTGACGACAAAGACGGAAATGCGCCACTTCGCCCTTGACATCCTTCCAGTGCTCTACTCCCGCGATGCGCCACCACTGACACCAGCAACCGCCACACGCTCCATTCTTGTCGAACAGAGCTTCCAGGTGCGGCCAGAGCCCCGGTTCCAGTTCGCGGCAGACGATGCCAGCCAGCGCGCCTGATGTGTCCATGTATCACCTCATGTACGTCATGAATGCCCTGCATCGTATCGGTGCCTCGGTTGACTGCCGGCTGGTGCACCTCTACTCGACGGTTCCCCGGTCGGGCACGCGCTTTCGAGTCTGGCTGTGGACCTCGGGTTCGTCATGGTTTCCTTCCTGCTGACACTCACAGCCCTGAAACGTGCTCGCGACTTCCCGCGCCTCATCAAGACGAGACTGCACGGCCATGACACGAAACATTCCTTCGAGACCGGTTGTCCCGCGGAAGAACGCGGTGATGCCCGCAGCTCCAAGAGCCTGCACAATGCGCTCGGCCTCAGCCTGTCCCGCAACAACAGTGACTTCCGCATACTCATCCATTATTCCTCCTTGCCGGCATCACAACGTAACATGAAAATGCCTGCGGCCCAGCACCCACCCGACCCAGCTCAGTGTCCCGACCATGAACAATGCCTGAAGGCCCACCAGCCAGGCGGGGGCCAGCTCGTACCAGCCGGCTGCCTTCGGCATGACGAAGACGCCCAGAAGAGCGCCGTGCATGACATAGAGCAACAGAGAGTTGCGCCCCCATTCCCTGAGGACAGGGATCGAGCGGCCAAGACGTTCGTCGAACATGTGGAAACACCAGAAGATCAGGTCACTTGCTCCCAACGTGATCAGCACGTAGCTGGCAGAGACGCGGTTCTTGCTCACCGGAACGATGAATGCCAGGAGGAGACCAAGGACGAGGACACCCGCCGAAACCGCGGGAAACCAGCGCCTTCCCTTTGGGACATCATGGAACAGGTCTCCCAGCGCCGTGGCCATGACCAGCATGGCTCCCCAGGAGAGAGCACCTTCGAGCCCGCCATGCGTGGAACTCAGGACGGTCGCCAACCAGGCACTGTTGAGCTGAAACTGGTAGGCAACCAGCAACAAGAGCCCTCCGAGCCACCGCAGGCGCGCCGGCACTCCAACAAAGCAAAGTGCGACAAGCCCCGCAAAGCCGATAGCTTGCAGGAGTCCCCAGTCCGACCGGTCGACAGCGAGTCCCGAGAGGTTGCCCAGGACCGTGAAAAGAGCACCAATACCGATGAGAGCAAGGTTGCGGGAGAGAAAGTGTTCGATCGTCCTGCGCCTGCCATCTCTAGCCAGCCTGGCTCGGAACGACGCGCCAAATGTGAGTCCGATGGCCGCAATGAACATTGGAGCGATGATGTCGATGACCGAGAATCCGATGTCAGGCGCGTGCTTCAGCCACGCCGGAACAATACGGGAACCGGCCAGATAGTCGGCCAGCACCATGAGCAGGATCGAGAACCCTCTGAACTCGTCTATGGACTCCAGTCGCTGCCTTGCATCGTTCACCCGATCCTCCCTGATGTTCAACAGCATGGGCGCATCCGGCAGAAACTCAAGAGCGCCTCCCAATGAAGAGTGCGCGTTGACGCATTGGTTCCGACCGCCTCATAGCGCCCCTCAAGGCGCAGTATCCTCTCATCCCGATCGACGAGTATATCACGTGGACCCGTGATGACGGCAAGTTGTTCGACGCCTGGATGCGTGTCCACAGTGAACTGGGTGCCACAATCGTTCGACCGTGCCTGCGTTCGATGCGCATCGTCGGCAACGTGTCCGAATGGGAGGAATGGACGGAGCTTCACTCAGGTATCCACAGATAGCGCTTCATGTCGACACGCCCCTGTGGATCGAACGTGACTCCCTCACTCTCCAGCAGCGATTGCTGGATGCCGGGCCCGCCAAACGCATCCACTGGGGACAGGTCGCCCGTCGCATTGACCACCCGGTGACACGGTAGCCGGGATCCGGCGGGGGCCGCCCGCATCGCCCAGCCGACCGTCCTGGCGGCTCCAGGACAGCCCAGCGCCCGCGCGATGGCACCGTACGTCGTCACCTTGCCGCGTGGAATCCGTGCCGCGACAGTCCAGACGCGTTCAAAGAAGGTCTCTGTCGTTCCCATGCGGTTTTCCCAACCCGGCAGTTTCCACCGTCTCCGGGCCCGCTATCAGCGAACGCACCCACTCGCGCTGTGACCATAGAGCACAGCCTCCACTCGTCTCGGTAAGCTTCTCATGGTTGTCGCGGATAGCGGCAAGCAGAGGCGACGCCAGGGCATCGCGCAATGGAGCGTCCCGGACTCCGGCGTCGGAATACGGGGCGAACGGACACGGCTCCACCCGCCCTGACGGGCTGATGTGGATGAACCCGCGCCCTGCAGCCAGACAGCCACCGAACGCCTCTTCATCACCGGGAAATGCGATGAACAGACCTCGAAACCGCTCTTGCAGTGATGTGACAGCTGCAGCCAGCCGGGTTCGCTGGACACTGTCCAGGATGAGCAATTCGGTGCCCTCGCGCACTGGAACATACTCAACAAAGAAGAATAGTCTGCATCCCAGGTTGATGAGGCTGCTCAGGTACCGCTCGTCGAGGACCGTGTCGATGTTCAGTCGAGTGACCGTCAACGACGTCCCGAAAAAGACGCCGGCCCGGCGCATCCGCGCGATAGCCGCCAGCGCCTGCCCAGCGACCCCTGCGCCCCTGCGCGCGTCCGTCTCCGCTGCGTGCCCCTCGAGGCTGATGATAGGGACGAGGTTGCGCTGACGGCGGATCCGGCCTACCAGTGATTCGTCCAGAAGTGTGCCGTTGGTGAACACCGGGAACATGACGTCAGGCACTTCGCGCGCAATGGTCAGGAGGTCGTCTGCCCGCGTCATCGGCTCACCGCCGGCAAGCAGCATGATCCCGACGCCGAGGTCGCTCCCCTGCCGGACGACACTCAGGAGTTCCGTGGGCGTCATGTCCGATTCCTCCTGGCGCGCCTGAGCCTGGGCGTAGCAGCCCGCACACGCAAGGTTGCACCGGCCCGTCACGCTGAGGATCATGAACGGCGGCACATGCACCCCCTCTTCCGCAAGCTGGGCGCGGCGGCGTTCCGCAGCATGCTGGGCACGGCGCATCCTCACAAAGAAGCCCGCGACGGACGGGTCCCGCAGGGTGACGCGTACCGCGTCGGAGAACAGGGCTCCAACGGCGGCGTCGAACAGGTGAATGTACTCGGTCGTCTCACTCATGTCACACTCCCCAGAACCCGTGCCTTGCATGTGGCTGTCCTGTACAGTATAGGCAGGGTGAATGACCAGCCAAGCGCCTCGGGGGGCCTCAGCCGCGTGGTTCCAGTACCAGGCTGAAGGCGTCCGGCGACAGGGTGATGGCCAGCATCGACTGGACACTCTCGACAGGAACATGGATTTCGCGCGGGCCCGCCGCATATGGCCCGACCTGGTAGGGATCAAATGAGACGACCAGCCCACCCGGTTCCAGCGATACGTTCACGAAGTTGTCCGCCGTGGGCACCGTTCCAAAGTCGATGAAGCTCTTCAGCGCCTCGTAGTCTGCGCCGTACTGGCGCTTCAGCTCCGTGGCGCAATACTGCGAAAGCCACTGCAAACCCTGCTTGGTGTCGACGAACAGTCCCTCGGTGTCGATGGTCTCACCGTCCTCGAGCCTCGCGTTGAGGACGCGCGTGTACGACATGCCATGTGCCGCACCTGCGGAGTAGGTCTCGAACCGGATGCGGACACTGACGAGGTCGTTCGTCAGATACGGGATCTCATACTCGGCGCTCAGGAAGCTGCTCTGGCCAACAGGAAGCTGGGAAGCCTCGGACGGGTTCTTCGCGGCCCATGCCGCCTCATCCGCCGCATTCTGCTTCAGCCCCGCGATGTCCGGGAGCACCATATCTGCGATGGCCGCATTCAGCTTGTCAGCCACGGCGGCCGTCAAGCGTCCACGAAGCTGGGGATATCGTACAGCGATGGAGTACCTGAGTGTGGCGTTCTGCTCCTCCACGGTCTTCACTACAATGGTCGGTACCCCGCTCTTGGGTGTGCTGACTGCCTTCGGGCGGCATCCCACACACGTTGCTGCCACCACTGCCACCGTCAGCACGATCGCCACTGCTCTCTGCAGTCTCATGGTTCCTCCTGTCTGCCATCATCTCGCCGGACGGCGCCGACGTTCCAGCACAGTATGGTTCGCCTTTGCGCGGAGGCAAACGCGCGCATGAGTGCTGGTTCAAACCAGCATCGTCTATCCAGCCATCTCAGGGCCCTCAACCGCCGGTGTTGCCTGTTCGCTCTCCTCCCCCTTGTGCATCACTATCCGTCTCTATCCACGATGCGTACCATGGTGGTATCCCGGCGAGTCTGAGAGCGTTCACGTATACGCCGGACGACCCGACGCATGCCATGTATCCTGCTGAGATCTCCTCCTTCCCGGGTGGCCTCACGGAGTTCTTCGTACAGCTTGATCCTTTGGACCTCCTGCTGAAGTTTCATGTAGCTTCGATATCGGTCCTTGTCAAGCGAACCGTTGTCGACAGCAGCTATGACGGCACACTCTGGCTCAACAGTGTGTGTGCAGTTCGTGAACCTGCACCTGCCCGCAAGCAGTTCGATGTCCGTGAAGCTCTGCTCGACGTTGTCTTCGCTTGCCCACAACTGGAGTTCCCGCATGCCGGGCGTGTCGATGATCATGCCGCCGTCCGGATAGAACAGGAGCGACCTGCTGGTCGTCGTATGCCGTCCTTTGCCGACGGCGCTACTGACGGCCTGTACCTCCTGGCGGTCCTCGCCAAGCAGGCGGTTGATGATGGTCGATTTCCCAACACCAGAGGAACCCAGGAACGCGATCGTTCTTCCGGGAATCAGGTAGCTCCGGACAACGTCCACCCCCTCATTCAGGACCGCACTTACTGCGTGTACGGGGGCACCTGGAGCTACTGACTCAACGGCTCTGACGCGCGCTGCCACGTCGTTGCACAGGTCAGCCTTGTTCAGCACGACGACAGGTTGTGCCCCGCTTGACCACGCTTCGGTCAAGTAGCGTTCGATCCGCCTCAGGTTGAAGTTGCCGTCCAGCCCTGTCACAAGAAACACGACGTCGACGTTCGCAGCGACGACCTGCTCCTCGATGGCCGAGCCTGCGACCTTCCTTGCAAATTGCGTCCTGCGATGCAGGAGAGCGTGGATCAGCGCCCGGTCTTCGTTTGGAAGGGGTTGCAGACCCACCCAGTCACCGACGGCAGGGAAGCCGATGAGCCCTGCCAGGACATGCAGGAATCGTCCCGTGACCTCGGCCTGCCATTCTCCCTGCTCTCCATATGCGATGTAGCCATTCTTGTGCTGTTCAACGATTCGCGCCGGGACGAGCCCGTCGCGTTCAAGACTCTCAAACTGCCGTGAGAAGTAGTCATCCCAACCAAGCGTTGCCAAATACATCTCTTCTGCCTCCGATGTAGTCATCGATTATGGGGTACGTGGCAAACCACGCGCGAATCGCGGAGGGGCGCTCGAGGCGTACTAGCGAGAACGGATGAACTCCGGCAGACCTGCCGGACGCGGGACAGACTCTGTTGACGCTGATCAGGTCAGGAGTTCAGTCGGTAGCGGTCCAGGAGGCGCCCCCAGTGGTACGCACTTCTTCATATGTCGTCATAGAGGTTCCTCCCTTCCGGCCATCGGCCAATGTCTGTTCCAACGATGATTCTACATGGCTGTCGGGACTTGTCAAGTGAAGTCAGTCCATTCTCGTCCGAAGCGGGATGCAGAGCCAGCCATGGCTTTCCGGGTATACTGTTCGGGTGCGCCCCGAGTGGGCGCGTGGAGGAAGACGTGCCCTTTGCCCTGACTGCTGTCCTGTTTGGCCTCATCGTCCTGGCGACTCATTTCATCCAGGGAATCACTGGCTTCGGCTGCGCCGTGCTGGCCATGCCGTTCTGCATCCTCCTGACCGGTATCGACACGGCCCGCCCCGTCCTCACTGTGCTCGCCCTTATCCTGGATATCTACCTGCTGGTCGTCTCGTGGAGGCACGTCGACTGGCGAAAGTACCTGCGTATCCTTGCATTTGTCCTGCCCGGACTTCCCATCGGCATGATCGCCTACAACGTCCTGCCCCGCACCACGCTGATGCACATCCTCGCCGTCTTCATGGTCATCGTCGGCGTCCAGGGGCTGGTCACACAGTTCCGCCCGAGCAGAAATATGCCGCGACCATGGCCTGCTTGGCTTCTCGACAGCCTGCTCTTCATCGGCGGCGCAGCGCAGGGAGCATTCACCTCGGGAGGTCCACCCGTCATTATCTACGCGACCCAGCAGCTGAAGGACAAGGCTTCGTTTCGTGCAACGCTGGTCGCCATCTGGACAACACTCAACGTGTTCATCATCGCAGACATCGTGGTCCGCCACAAGCTGGCCGGTTTGCCGGGGCGACTTGTATTGACATCTCTGCCATTCCTCACGCTCGGCGCCCTGCTGGGAGACGTCGCCCACCGCCGCATCAGCGGGGAGCGTTTCACCCAGCTCATCTACGTGGTACTGGTCATCTCGGCAGTCTTCATGATACTGTAGGAAACGCTCAAAGGAGGAGGTCGGCATGCCTGAACTTCCCGAAGTGGCAAACCTTGCACAGCAGATGGACCAGGAACTCCGCGGCAGGCGCGTGGCGGAGGTGGACGTCGTCCAGCCAAAGTGTCTGAACGTACCGCCAGAGGAGTTCGGTCGATTGCTCGTTCATACACGGGTGACCCGCGTGACGTCCAGGGGTAAGTGGGTCTTCGTGGACCTCGAGCCGGGAGCGACGTTCCTGCTCAACCTCGGTATGGGTGGAGAGATCCTGTTCCACCACAAAGGGGATCCCCTGCCCGGGAACCGCCAGTCGGCCGTCCTCTTCGATGATGGCAGTGCCTTCAGCCAGCACTTCTGGTGGTTCGGCTACGTCCACGCGATCAAGACCACCGAGCTGGCTTCCCATGCCATGACAGCCACGCTGGGTCTCGACCCCATTGACGACGGCGATTTCACCGTGGACGCGTTCGAAAGGGTGCTGGTAGAAAAGAAGAGGAGCGCAATCAAGACGGTTCTCATGGACCAGAAGAACATCGCGGGAATCGGCAACGTCTACATCCAGGACATCCTGTTCGCCGCCGGACTGCATCCCCTGCGCAAGACCGCCGACGTCACTGTATCCGAGCGCACTGCGCTGTACGACGCAATCCGTTCGCAACTGCGGAACGCGCTCGAGTTGGGTGGCCTGGCATACGAGAAGGACCTGTACAACCAGCCAGGGCAGTTCAAGGACTTCCTGATCGGCTACCGCGAGGGCAAGCCGTGCCCGGTGTGCGGGACAACGATCCAGAAGATCCGGACCGGCAGCACGGCATCGTTCATCTGCCCGCATTGCCAGACGTAGCGTGACGCGACACACCACGGCCTGAGGGACAGGCTGTCCAGACGAACGTGAAGGGCCGCAACTGGTCCGGCTGATGTATACGCCGGGCCGCTCACGACCCTTGATGCAGAAACTCAACCAACTGCTGGGAGAGGATTAGGAGCGAGACTCCTGCCCTCAGTTCAGGTCACCGCGGGGGCGGGGATGTCGACAGGCGTCCTGGTCGTGTTGCCTGCCTTGTCGGTGGCGACGATGGCCCCGTGAATGCCGAAACGGTTGACGAGCAACAGTTCGTTGTGCCCAGCGGTCAGCCACGTGTGCAGTGATCCGTCGGCTCCGGTCTCGAGGAATGCCTGTTTCAGGCTGGCTTCGACGATATCGATGCTCACAGTCACGAGGCGGGAAGAGAAGACGCTTTCCTGGGCCTTCCAGGTGATCACCGGCGCAGTCGTGTCCAGCTCTGGAGTCTGCCCGCCATCGACAGAAACGGGTTCAGGAACACCGGTCAGGGGAATGCGGACCATGGTCGGCTCCTTCGACGTCCAGACAAGCACGAAATCGTCTGTCGTGAGCGGTACAGGGACGTTCGCCCGGTCGAACTCCAGACGCACCAATACTTCTGTTAGCGCTCCCACGCTCGTATCCAGCGTGTACGTCGCCTCCTTCTGATACCTGTCAGGCTGTCCGCTTGACCGGTCAGACAACGATGTCAACCGCAGGCGGCGTGGTGCCAGGATCGTGCCGGGCATGCTGAACCAGGCAACAGGACCTCCACTCTGGTCCCAGAACCGTGAGAGAGCGGCGGACAGTCTGATTGAGATGGTATCGGAAACGACTGCAGACGGAGACGCGATGCGGACTGCCGGAGTACCGGCCAGTGCTCCGTTCCGCCCGGTGCGGAAGCGCACGAGCACTGTGAGACGGTCGGCCCGCGGAGTCTCGACCGTCAGGGAGACAGGAGATACGCGACTGACCGTACTGATGCCGTAGTAGTTCGATACCAGCGTCGTTCCCGCAGAGTCATCCCTCAGCAGCAGCCGGATGTGGCTCGCTGTACGCGGGTTCTGGATCATCGCGCTGCGCAGGATGGTGAGATCATGGACTGTCCCGGCAGAGAGTGCCATCGGGACAGGTACAGTGAGGGTGTGTCCTGACCAGTGTGCAGAGGCGCCTGCAGGGGTTCCATCGATCGACACGTCCCCCGCCGCAATGTCGCGGAACCCTGCCCGACTGATGCTGTCGTCGAATATGATGCTAAGGGCCTCCCCCAGTTTCACGTCGCGGCCCAGAAGGAATCGGACCTGGTACTCCTCGTACTCGCCAATATACCCGTCTACAGTACTGACGTTCACAAAGGGGACCGTTTCAGCCGCGCCCACTGGTCGGATCCCCACGCAGGACACCAGCAGAGCGACAACAACAATGATTCCCAGGAATTTCATTCGCATGATACGCCTCCTATTCATAGCGCAGGGCTTCGACGGGTCTCAGCCGTGCAGCCTTGCGGGCGGGATAGACCCCGAAGAAGATGCCCACGGCAATAGAGAAGCCGACGGCAAGCAGGACCGAGGACGTGGTGACAAATGTTGGGAGGAACCGCTGGATGACCAGGTTTGCGACCAGGACACTGAACACGACCCCGATGATACCGCCGATCCCGCTGAGCAGGGACGATTCGATGAGGAACTGCGCCAGGATGTCGCGTTCGCGCGCTCCCAGCGCTTTTCGGATACCGATCTCCCTGGTGCGCTCGCTCACTGACACAAGCATGATGTTCATGATGCCGATACCCCCGACGACCAGCGACAGTCCCCCGAGTGCAGCCAGAAGTGCTGTGAAGATGCTCAGCGTCGAGGAGAAGAGACTGGTGAGCGCCTTCTGGTCGAGGACACTGAAGTCGACCTTGCCGTGTTTCCGCTCCAGGATGCTCGCAATCTGGTTCACGATGGCACCGCTGTCGTTCGGGTTGACGCTCTTGATGGTCGTCAAGCTGATGCGGTCATGCTGCATGCCGAATGACTTCTCGCCGACTGTGAGGGGCAGGATGACGGCATTGTCCGAGTTCCCGAAGAGGCTCTGCCCCTTCGAGGCGGTGACACCTACGACCTTGAAACTCATCCCGTTGATCCGGATGAGCTGACCTATCGGCGACACGTCCGGAAACAGCGTCGACCTCACGTTTGCCCCGATGACCACGTTCCGCGTCCGGTTGCTGACATCGCTGGCGACGATGGGGCGCCCACTCTCGATGGTCAAGTTGTTGACCTCGAAGTAGGTCTCCGTGCCAAAGATACCGCTGCCCGCCATCGTGGTGCTGCCGCGCTTGACCGTGATGCCGATCGTATTGGCGGGCGATACGACGATGGGATATGTCACCCTAGCCTCGATGGCCTTGAGGTCGTCCATCGTGATCTTGGCACCCGTATCCCGTGTCGTGCTGTTGCGGCCGGAGAGAATGCTCGACTGCGCTCCCGGGGTCAGGTACAGGTTTCCTGAGCCGCTGCCCTGGATCTGCCCAAGGATGTCGCGTTTCGACCCCTCGCCCACGGCCATCAGCAAGATGACCGCCGCGATGCCGATGATGATGCCCAGCATCGTCAGGAAGGAGCGCATTCTGGCGCCGGCTATGGAGCGGGTTGCGTTCTTGTAGCTGTCTCGCAGGTCCATGTCAGTCTCCCTCGTCTGCGACGACGAGGCCGTCGCGGATGCGGATGACCCGTTCAGCCTGCGCCCCGATGTTGTCGTCGTGCGTCACGTAGATAATCGTCTTCCCGTCCGTATGAAGCGCCTTGAGGATGTCGATGACCTCACGTGCTCCCTTGGAATTCAGGTTGCCGGTTGGCTCGTCTGCCAGGATGATCGACGGGTCCATCATGAGTGACCGGGCAATGGCGACACGCTGCTGTTCGCCGCCGGACATCTCGACAGGCCGGTTCTTCATGCGGTCCTTGAGCCCTACGTGTTCCAGCAGTCCCTCCGCTTTGCGCCGCCCATCGTGGACGGGCTTCGTGGCGTAGGACAGCGGAAGCATAACGTTCTCGAGCGCAGACATCTGCGGAAGCAGGTTGTACGCCTGGAACACGAAGCCCATGTCCTGATTGCGCACTGCCGCGAGTTCGTCAGAACGGAGACTGGACACGTCCCTGCCCTTCAACATATATCGTCCGCTGGTGGGACTGTCGAGACATCCCAGGATATGCATCAGCGTTGATTTCCCGGACCCTGAGGGGCCCATGATTGCCACAAATTCCTGCGCCCCGATGTCAAGTGAGACGCCTGCGAGGGCCTCGATGGTCACGCCCCCGATCGTATAGATCTTGCGGAGGTCCGTAAGTTGGATCAGTTCCATGCAACCCTTCCCTACTGGCCGCCCATGAACGGGGAACCCGACGTCGTGGATGTCTGGCTCACCACCGGCTGCTGACGAAGGATCGTGTCGCCCGCCTTAAGGCCCGACACTACCTGCACGTACTCATCACCCTCAAGCCCTGTGGAAACCTCCGTTTTCGTCTGCACGGCCTTGCCTCCTGCGTTTTTCGTGATGAGCACGACATACTTCTTGCCGCCCTCAGTCAGGAGAGACTCGACGGGCACCGCAAGGACGTTTCTGACCGTCGACAAGATGACTGTTGCATCGCCTGACATGCCGTCCACAAGCGTGGCTGGCGGCGTCGTGAGCCGGATCTTCAGAGCGTAGGCATTCAGGCCCTCGGGCGTCCTCACCAGTGTCTTGCCGAGGTAGGAGACTGTGCCGGCGAACTCCGTGCCGGGATATGGATCGATGGCGATTCGAGATTCCTGACCCTGCTTGATGTTGAGGATGTCAACCTCATCCACATATGCTTCAACGTTCCACACCGACGTTTGCGCGACTTTCACGAGGCTCGTCTGTGGAGTGGCCATGTCGCCGACGCTCACGTTGACAGCCAGCACGGTCCCGTCCCACGGCGCCCTCAGGACATAGTTGTCCAGGAGAAGCCTCTGGGCACTCAATGCTAGAGCGGCTTGATTCTCCTGTTCCTGTGCAGACTGCAACTGCAGGGCCGTGCGCTGTTCGGTGTCTGCGAATCCACTGAGATTCGTCTGCGCAAGGGTTACGGAAGCGTCTGCCTGCTCGACTTGAGCCTTGAGCGTCTCCAGGTCGTTTGGGCGGGCGTCGTTAGCCTTCTGCGTCGACGCCAGGTTGTTCTTCGCTATGGCGAGCGAGCTTTCAGCTTGCTTCACCTGCTCCTGCGCCGACGCCACCTGCAGCTTCTTCTGTGCAGCTCCGGCAACGGCGACCTTATAGTTGGCTTCCGCATTCAATAGCGAAACCTCAGACGATTGCACCTGCATGCGCTGAAGGTCGATGTCGCTCTGTGACGCCTTGCTGTCCGGCGTCGCATTGTCCAGATTCGTCTGGGCAACGCTCAGCGTCGCCTGGGCCTGGCGGACCTGTTCCTCGAGGACTGCGATCGACTCGTCCGACGCCTGTGCGCTCTTGCTGCTCTCCTGCAATCGCAGTTCTGCAATCCGAAGACTTGACTGTGCCTGTGTGACCTGTGACCCCAGCTGTGCCAACTGCGCTGCCGTCACGTCGCGACTCTGGAGCACGGCAAGGCGCGTCTGAGCCATCTGCAGGTTGAGCTGTGCCTGATCGACGGCAAACTCGGCTATCGTCACCTGGATCGTCGACGTGTCGTAGTCCCCAAGGCTCTTCAGGTTGTTCTGCGCACTGCGGAGACTGGCCTCGGCCTGCTCCACCTGCTCTTGCAGGTTCGCCGCCTGCAGCGAGCTCGTATCCTTATCCGTGAAGTTGTTGAGGTTCGCCTGTGCAGATGCCTGCTGAGCACGTGCCTGTGCCAAGGCGCTCTGAAGCTGCCCCTTCGTCTGGGCAAGTCCGGAGAGTTCTGTCACCGTGCGCGATGCCACGGCTGCGCGGTACCTGGACTCCGCCTGAGCAACCTGGTTCTGCTGGCTGCGAGCGTCGATGCGCAGCAGGATGTCACCATCCTTGACGGCGTCTCCCTCTGCAACAGTGACAGCAGTGACTTCCCCCTGCGTCTGGACTGTCAGCGTCGCTGACCGCAAGGGGTGTATGGTTCCTGAGACCGATGTGCCCGCGGAGACGTCGTGCGCCGCCACAATGTACTCGGCGTCGGCCGTTCCACTCACACTCCCTGTCGACCGCAGTCGCCCGAGACATCCTGTCAGTCCCAGGGCAATCACCACCAGTCCAACCACTGCGACGATCCTTCTTGTTCTGTTGCTCATCGTTCCTCCATTCACCTATACCTTCGCGGCGTCCGTCCTATCGCAATCGTCGACAACCGGACCATCAGTCAAGGTAACAGTCAGATCCTAAGAGCGGGTTAAGAGCTCCTCCCTTGCACATGAGAGGGCGTGAACTCAACAACGAACTCAGTGCCCACTTCGGCGCTGCTGGACGCGTTCAGTCGCCATCCGTGCAGCCCCACGACTTTCTTCACAATCGCCAGCCCCAATCCAAAACCGCTCTGCGCATGAGACGTATCCGCCTGGTAGAAGGGCTCGAACACGTGGAGCAGATCGTCTGGACTGATGAAACCACCAGAGTTGCTGACGGTGAGCGCCTTGGTCGTAAGGGTCACTCTTACCGTCCCTCCGGGAGCATTGAACTTCACTGCGTTCTCGATGAGGTTGCTGACCAGTTGATGCAAGAGCAGTCCATCTCCTTCTACCACAACGTCTTCTTCGATGGACGTCTGCATCGTCACCTCGCGCTCCTTGCAGGATTCGGCGTTCTGACTTGCCACGGAACATACTAGCGCCGTCATGTCGATCGGCCCGAGGTCGACTTTCACCCGGTCCAGCTGGGCAACCTCGAGCAATCGCTCGACGAGGAGCGATGCATACTTCACCTGTCCTTTGGCCGCCATGATGCCCTGTTCATACTCACCCGTCTTCATGGCGACATCCAGCGATGACGAAATGCTGGCGAGAGGCGTGCGCAACTCGTGACTTGCATCCTGCGTGAACTGCTCCAGGCGCTCCTTCGACTCGTGGATGGGGCGCAGTGTGTGCCGGGAGAACGAAAGGCCGAACACGTACGCCAGGATACCCATGATGAGCGTTGTCAGCAGTAGATTCAGGAGCTTCCACGCTGCCTCGTGGGGTGAGCGTCCCGTCGGTCCTGCAAACTGAACGTAGCCTACAATGCGGCCATCGCTCCGGACTGCCCTGGTCACGACCAGATATCGGCCTTCGCCGAGGGAAAGTGGCGCAAAGGGATCAACGGGGCCACTTGCAGTCCCTGCAAACGAGTCCCCCGCATAGAGCACTGTGCCGTCCGGGGCAAGAATGCGAATGTAGGGCCGCACTGTCGCAGTCATCACTGAACCGGAAGCAGCGATGTCGGAAGCCAGTGCGCCGCCCACTAGTACCTTGTCGATCTGGGCATTCAGATCCTGGCGCACCCGATAAGCAAAGAACGCAACGTCCGCGGCCGAGAACATGACGCCGCTAACCAGCACAAAGACACAGACGAGGCGGGTAAACTTCATCGCCAGACGTTGTTCCACGCTGAACTTCGCGTTCAGCCTCTCCTCAAGATGGCGATGCCACTCTCCGAGCGATTGCCACATGGCTAGTTACCCATCATGTACCCTTTGCCAGGCACCGTCACGATGATCTCCCTGCCCAGTTTGCGTCTCAGATAGGCAACGTGGACATCCACCGTCTGAGAAAACATGAGTTCATCGTATTCACCCCAGACCAGCTCGATGATCTCGAGACGAGTCTTGGCAATGCCGCGGTTGAGTGCAAGGAATTCGAGCAGAGCGTATTCGCGTGGCGCAAGCGCGACAGGCTTCCCGTCCTTGCGGACTTCATGAGTGTTGGTGTCGATGTCGACCTGGCCGATCGTGATGATGGGACTCCGGCTCTCGCCGCCCCGGCGCAGCAGCGCGCGCATGCGGGCAAGCAACTCCTCGAGGTCGAACGGCTTGGTAAGGTAGTCATCGGCTCCGCTGTCCAGACCGGCCACAGCGTTCTGGTGGCCAACCCGCGCGGTCAACATGAGAATGGGCATACTCCGGCCGGCTTGCCGCAACTGATGGCACACTTCCAGTCCGTCCATGCGTGGGAGGTTGAGGTCGAGAACAACGAGAGCATACTCCTCGGTCAGGCCCTTGCGCAGACCTGTCTCGCCGTCGAAGGCAAGATCGACACTGTAGGACTCCGTCTCCAGATACCGCTTGATGTTCTGGGCAAAATCCTGCTGGTCCTCAACGACAAGAATGTGCATCCGTGTCTCCTCTCATACCTGTTATTGTACCAGCAGGACATAAGAACGGATTAAGACGGTGCCTCGACGATCACCGCCGTGTCAGGCTGCTTCCGCCTTCGGTCGTCGTCCCACTGACGTCCCAAGACGGGCGCATCGGTCTCTCAGACGTGATCTACACCATCCCTGCCCGGACAAAGCTGAAGTAGTCCTGGCGGGCACGGCCCACGATGATGTGGTCCAAGACACGGACGCCGACGTACTTCAGGGCCTGGGTGATCTTGTTGGTGGTGTCGATGTCTTCTTTGGAAGGATCGCACTCTTATCTGGAGTGAGATCCGTCCGAAGGCGAAGCCTCAGGTGGCCGCCCGATCAGGAACTTGTCCGTCGTCATCCCGGCGCAGAACAAGTCGCCATCATGAGCAAGACCGGTGGCAAATGGATCAGGAGCGCCGTATTTTCGGGTGCGGTACTCCGTCGGGATCCCCTCTGCCGGACGAGGTTCGTTAACCTTGCGGTTGAAGAACTAGCCGCCTTTGGCAACCGGATTCCAAAGGCGCCCGAACCGACAACTAATGTATATGGCCTAGTATATCCTTGAAGTATATTTCAACGGCGGTTTCATTTGGAAAGAGACTTGAAAGTTGAGATGACAAACACTTCTTTGCCTCAGCGTACTCGGATGAATGAGCCGAGGTTCCCAGATTGAGTGTCTTCGCTACTAGGTCATTGGGATCCAGGTCACTTGATTTACGCAGCATTTCTATGCCTCTCTGTTCCCATTCGACAAACAGGTCGCCTGAACCGCTGTTGTAAAACAGATATGGAAGAATAGATGCCATATGACCTGCTACACACAGAAACCGAGGTGCGTTTCCGAAATTCGATAGACCAAAATTCATACATTCGATAAGCGTATCCTGAAATGCTTGAGAAGACAGCTTTTCTGTGTTGATACAGCAATCCCACAACGACAGTACATACCAGCATTCGGAAAGCAATCTGAGCAGCTTGTCGCTGTTGAGTTTGTCATCTTTCCATTCATCATCGAGTAGCGACCGCGCTTCTTCCCATTTCTCCTGCTTTTCAAGGTCCTCAAGTCCGCTGACTTCAACAAAGTAGCTCATTCCTAACCTCACTTCGTTTTAACCCATGCATCAACAATGCGGGTACACCATCGACAACTCTTGTGGTCACTTGAACCGTCTGACCTCTATAAACAAAGTTATAAACTACACTACCGACACTGTTCACGACGCCAGCACCCTTGGTAAAAGTGCTCTCTTGATTCTGCTCACGGAAGAGGCCATCTCTTTTCAAAGACAGCTCTCTTCCTATACATGATTGCTCTTTCTTGATAGTAGTGTCTAGAGCGCCACAGATTCATTGTGAGACCAATAGATCTAGGAATTCGCTTTGCGCCTAATCTGAGAGTATTCTATAAGCTATCTCTATACAGTCCTGCTTCGTCTTCGTAAAAACATCTTCTCCGAAAGCAGTCAAGAAAATAGCGAAAATGCCATCAGCAATTGCCTCACAGTCTCTCGTTACCCGCAATAGTTCTTCAACTTCCTCAATTTCTGAGTGATACTCATCTTCCGGTGCATATGATAGTAAATCAATAGGATCCCACCCATCAATTATCTCTTTTACGGACATTTTGGCTCTTCCTCCTATTTCCCAAAGAGTTGAGTGACCACCTTCTGCATATCAGAATCGAAGTATCCACTCCCGAATGCAGTAATCACTTGGCCTGCTCTGTTTACGACTACAGCGCCCTGTTGAGAAATATACAAGAATTTGTCACTAGTTTGTTGTAGCACTCTCCCGGTACTCATCCATGTCTGAACCATCTCTTGAGTCACTCCACGTTCAGCCATTCTTCTTAGTCCGTGTGCTGTTGTATTTGCCCAATCAACAGCAATTTCCGGATTACTTACTAGTTTACCGAGTTTATCAAATTGTGTTCCCAAAGCAACGCCTGAACCACCAGCAACACCAGCTCCTGCTAACCCAAGTCCGGTCATTACAGCACCAGTTGAAGCTGTAGCACTGCCAGCGACAACGTATGCCGCTGCAGCTCCGCCCGTAAGCCCAATAGCACCACCGATTGCAGCGCCTGCAGCAACGGATTGCCATGTCACTGAGCCTGTTTGTCTGTATGAGTATATTGCACCTACAACCCCGCCAACAAGCGCGCCAACCGCAGCGGTTACTAGCATGAATACATGACCATTGCTGTCAACGTAAGTGATGGGATTGTTTCCGCAGTACTGGTAGGGGTTCTGCGTGATGGGAGCAAGGAGATCGGGGGGGATAGTTGTCCTTGGTGAGAGGCAAGGTCGCCGCGGGCGTTGTACGAGGAGGCAAGGGCATGGTCGATGCCACAGAACACGAGAAGCGTGCCGACCATCAGTACCAGGAGAACCGACCGAACGCCCTTCTTCGTCACGCGCCTTCCCTTCGTTGTATTGTCACAGCAATGCCCACACAGACTCTAGATGGGACGGAAGGATTGTCAAGGAGAGACCGGTCCTGCTGCAGCGAGATCAGACGCCCGCTACACCATCCCCGCCCGTGCGAAGCTGAAGTAGTCCTGCCGGGCACGGCCCACGATGATGTGGTCCAGGACACGTACGCCGACGTACTTCAAGGCCTGAGTGATCTTGTTCGTGGTGTCGATGTCCTCCTTGGAGGGGTCACACTCTTATCTGGAGTGAGATTTGTTTCACGCAGCATAGTGCTGTAGACAGTGATGACGGAGCCTGCCCCGCGCGGAGGTCACCACAGAGCAGGCTCCAGTTGGCGCAACTACTTGTCCTGCTCTGGTTGGTTCAGGAGTCCACGGCGTGCGGCACGCCGGTCGAGGATGTAGCGGACCAGTCCCGGGAGGAGGGAAGCAAACAGTATCCAGGAAAGGGCGATCCGCAGGGTCACGAGATTCGGAAAACCTTGCCATATGAAGTCGGGATGGGGAGTGCCGAACTTCAGGAACAGATACAGGAGAAACGACATGACGAGGAAGAGCGCAAGCGGAGAGTAGAAACCCCGGCAACATAACGCTGACGAGCCGTTACTTCATAAGATTCAGGACTGTTTGCTCAAGTCTGAAGATGCCTTCTGGATAGCTGCCTCTATCTCTTTTGCCGTGCGGTAGAATCCTGGACACGCTTTGAAATCGTCTTCGTGTGGAGAGAACCGAGCAACAACCTCACCCAAAGCATCAAATACAGCTAATTCAGAATGAGTCAATTCGTCGTAGGGGATGTCCGGATAGAAAACATCTTGATAGGCTTCGCAAAATGTTGGGATATCATATTCCCCTCGTTTGAATGCCTCTAATAGATAGTATAGCTGCTCTCTCTTTGTCATTGTATCTCCCTTACTTCTTCCCATTTCTCCTGC